>JAYTIZ010000090.1:0-8794 GCA_043731445.1 Gammaproteobacteria bacterium
TAAATTTCTGCTGCAGAGTCCGGTGTTTCCACGCTCGTTCTACCACTGCCTCAGCACAGTGGAAGGCTGTCTACGAAATTTACCGCGTAGCGAAGCGGCACTGCAGATTATTAGCGACACGAAGCAACTGGTATCTGAAGCGGATATTGCCTCTTTAAAACAAGAAGACCTGCATGCTTTTATCGACCAGCTGGAGTTGCCGTTAGGCGATCTGCATCAGCGCATTAGCGCAACCTATTTTCTGGCACAGCCGCAAACCAGAATCTAGACTCGCTATACAAAAAAGAGGTTCAGGAAGCGAGCCTATTAAGAGCGAGTTTAATCGAGCACTACGCGCGCAACGCGACGCTTGCCGACCTGCACGATGTGGCTGGCACCTGGGGCGATCAGCAGTGTGCGGTCTTCGATGCGTTCACCGTCTATGCGCACCGCACCCTGGCTGATCATGCGCAGTGCGTCGGAGGTGCTGGCGGTAAGGCCCGCCTCTTTGAGGAAGTTGGCGATGGGCATGCCTGCCTTGGAGCTTAGGCGAATCTCCGGCATGTCTTCCGGCAATACGCCTTGTTGAAAACGGGCGGTAAAATTTTGCTGGGCCTGCGCAGCGGCGGCATGTCCATGAAAACGCTCCACCATTTCCTTGGCCAGATTGACTTTAACGTCGCGCGGATTCAAACCCTGCTCTACTTCTTTTTTCCACGCGGCAATCGTGGTCATGGGCTGGAAGCTGAGCAGCTCCAGATAGCGCCACATTAGTTCGTCGGAAATAGACATGAGCTTGCCGAACATGTCATCCGGCGCGTCGTTGATGCCGATGGCATTGCCCAGTGATTTGGACATTTTCTGCACACCGTCCAGACCTTCTAGCAGCGGCATGGTCAACACCACTTGCGGCGATTGGCCATAGTGTTTCTGTAATTCGCGCCCGACCAGCAGATTGAATTTCTGGTCGGTGCCTCCCAGTTCGATATCGGCGCGCAATGCCACGGAGTCGTAGCCCTGCACCAGCGGATAAAGAAACTCGTGGATGGCGATGGGCTGGCCGCCGGTGTAGCGCTTGTGGAAATCGTCGCGCTCCAGCATGCGGGCAACCGTGTGTTTGGCGGCAAGCTGGATGAATTCAGCCGGACTCATCTTGTCCATCCACGCGGAGTTAAAACAGACTTCGGTCTTGTCCACGTCCAATATCTTGAAGACTTGCTCCTGATACGTGCGAGCATTTTCTTGTATTTCATCGCGCGATAAAGGCTTACGTGTGACATTTTTACCGGTTGGATCGCCGATCATGCCGGTGAAATCGCCGATCAGAAATAATATGTGGTGGCCGAGCTCCTGAAATTGACGCAGTTTATTAAGCAGGACGGTGTGGCCCAGGTGCAGGTCGGGCGCGCTAGGATCGAAGCCCGCCTTGACGCGTAGCGGCTTGCCTGCGCGGAGCTTGCTCATGAGCTCCTCTTCCAGCAAAATTTCCTGCGCGCCGCGCTTGATCTGTTCTATTTCAGCCGAACGCATAATGTCCCCGTGGATGCTCTCTACTTATAATTTCTGAAGCCGCTCTGAGAAGCGCTCCAGGTCACCGTTTTGACAGCTTTCGGAGGCTCTTTCATACCCTGGCAAGGTTGACCTCGGCCCTGGTTGCGTCTATGGTAGCGTCTTTCACAGCACGGTAAGCGGATACTGACCCCGTGATGCAAGACTTTCACCCGCGAATTATACAGAAGTACTCCCCGGTTAGGGCGTACCTTGCCCATGTTCATTGGCCGATGCTGGCGTTGGGTGTGGTTATTCTCGGCGTGGTGCTGGGGTTGACTGCCAATGATGCCAAGGCGACGCGCACGGAACGTGGTTATTGGATAGACCTGCCGCCTCCCAGCAGTGACGTACAAAAAATAATCTTGTCCCTAAAACTTCCCGCCGCTAATCCTCTTTTCGACGTCGCTACCTCGCAAGACACCGCTCTTTCTCACCCAAATTGGCAGACTGTTTCCGTAGCGAATGGCGATACCTTGTCATCCTTGTTTGCACGTGAGGGGCTCAGCTCCCAGCAACTACAAGATGTGCTCGATCTAGGGAAACCGGCTGAGACACTCACTCAACTGTTGCCCGGCCAGATCATCAAACTCAGAATTGACGAGAATAAAGAGTTGCAGGAAGTCGTTTACGACGAAGAGAGTAAGTCTCTGCATATCGTGCGTGAACAAGGCAAGCTGCAAGCAACTGATTTGCCGCACGAGATTGAAACACGCGTGAGTTTTGGTGCGGGAATCATAACGTCCTCCCTGTTTGGAGCGGGACAAGCTGCGGAGTTGTCTGACAATGTCATCATGAAAATGGTCGAGATTTTCGGCTGGGACATTGATTTTGCCCAGGACTTGCGTGAAGGGGATAGCTTCGCAGTGGTCTATGAAGGGCACTATAACGCCGGTGAGAAAACCCGCGATGGGGCTATTCTTGCTGCGGAGTTCACCAATCAGGGTAAAACTTATCGCGCGGTGCGCTTTACCGACGCGAGTGGCGTCGCCAGCTATTACACACCGGAAGGGCTCAGCATGCACAAGGCCTTTCTGCGTACACCGGTGGCTTTCTCACGTATCAGCTCAGGTTTCACCCTAGGTCGTTATCATCCGATATTGCATACTATGCGGGCCCATAAAGGCGTGGATTATGCTGCACCGATGGGGACACCCATTCGCGCTGCCAGTAATGGTAAAGTTGCCTTTAAAGGTGTTAAGGGTGGTTACGGCAACGTTATCATCCTGCAGCATGCCGGAAAATACAGCACCCTTTACGGCCACATGTCGGCTTTTGCGCGCGGTCTGCAACAAGGCGGCTCAGTACAACAAGGTCAAGTCATTGGCTATGTAGGTAAATCGGGGCTGGCTACCGGACCGCATCTGCACTATGAATTCCGCATAGATGGCGTGCATAAGAACCCCTTAACGGTTGCCCTGCCCAAAGCGGAGCCGATACCCGCGAAATTTAAAGAAGCCTTCGCTAAAGATTCTCAAAAGCTTGCCGCTCAAATGGCGCTCCTTAAAAACAATAAAGTGGCGTTGCAGGCAGCTCAATAATCTAACTTCTTCACCCCTTCAGACTTCTGGCTCTCCTCTCATCTACCCGGGATATGTTCTAATATCCCATGTCTAGTCTGTTTATCGGTCTTATGTCGGGCACCAGCATGGATGCGGTGGATGCGGCGTTGGTAGATTTCTCCGCAGGCCACCCCAAGCTTGTTGCCAGTCATGCCCAACCACTTGATGATAGCTTGCGTACAGAACTGCGCAGCCTGATGCACGCAAGCGCGGCGGAACTGGAGCGCTGTGCGCAACTGGATGTGCACATGGGTGAGTTGTTCGCACAAACGGCTAATGCCTTACTCCAGAAAGCCGGTGTTGAACCGGAGAAAGTGTGCGCCATCGGTAGTCATGGTCAAACCGTGCGACATCAGCCCAGCGGCCCATACCCTTTTAGTCTACAAATCGGCAATCCTGCACTGATCGCACAGCTCACTGGTATTACCACGGTCGCCGACTTCCGCCGCGCGGATATTGCGGTAGGGGGTCAAGGGGCACCCCTCGTGCCCGCTTTTCACAATGCGGTATTACGTTCAAGCAAAGCTGATCGAGTCATTGTCAACATAGGCGGCATTGCCAATATCACTATCCTGCCCGCTGATCCTGCAATACCGGTGGGCGGTTTCGATACCGGGCCCGGCAATACCTTGATGGATGCCTGGATCTACCGTCATCTAAAAACACGTATGGATAAAGACGGGCAATGGGCCAGCCAAGGCAAGGGCAATGGTGATCTGCTTGCTCACATGATGAGCGATCCCTATTTTTCTCTCGCTCCGCCTAAGAGCACCGGACCGGAATATTTCAATCTTGCCTGGCTGGAAAATAAATCACAGCCTCAGCTATCCGCCCAGGATGTACAAGCCACGCTCTGCGAATTCACAGCGGCGACTATTGCCGAGGCGATCGTGCGTCATGCACCACACACTCAAGAGATATTGATCTGTGGTGGTGGAGTGCGCAATAAAACACTGATGCGCGATTTGATGTCGCTATTACCTAAACGCACAGTTACAGCTACCGATGCGCACGGCATTGATCCGGATTGGGTTGAGGCGATGGCGTTCGCCTGGCTTGCCAAACAAACCCTGGAAGGCAAGCCTGGTAATTTACCAAGTGTCACGGGTGCGCGTCGGGCGGTGGTTTTGGGTGGGATTTATAAGCCTTAGCAGGCAACACAATGAAACAACTCTTTACGCCACGCTACACAGCCGGAATGATCTATCTTGTTTTAGCACTGATGTGGGGTGCTATTCTGGCAATTCTGGTGAGCGGCATCGGGCCGGACAAATTAGCGGAAATATTGCAAGGCGGAACAAACTCTGCTCGTTTCGTTTTTATTACGCTGGCTGTCTATACCCTGCTCAGCCTGATTCTGGCCATTCTGCTATTGGGAAAGTTTACTTTTCGCGCCGGTACACTAAAAATTATTCTCGGCTTAGCCTTCACACTTGTTGTCGTAGCACCGTTCATTATGGCGACGGATCTTTTTGCCACCATCGTGTACCTGATACCGTTTTTCTTTACCTACACCTTTTACAAAGAGTACAAGCCTGCCACGAAAACTGTGAAGCATCTGAGAATAGTGAGGTAAGTATACCCCTCACCCTAACCCTCTCCCGCAAGGGGAGAGGGGATCACGCCCTTATATATCTTGTACCTTGTATATTTCATCTGGCTTTCAGCGGCACGTAATCACGCAGCGCTTCTCCTACGTAGAGCTGCGTGGGCCGGATGATGCGATTATGCGTGAGCTGTTCATGCCAATGGGCGAGCCAGCCCGGCGCGCGCGCGATGGCGAACAGCGAGGTGAACTGATCCGGTGGAATGCCCATCTCGGTGTAAAGAATGCCCGAGTAAAAATCTACGTTGGGGTACACACCCTTGGCGGCCAAGCGTTCTTCAGCAGCTTTTTCCAACGCAAGCGCGGTTTCAAACAAGTTACCCAGCTTGCCGCCCTTATAAGCAACAAGTTTTCCCATGAGCGCTTGCAGAATTGAAGCTCGTGGATCTTTCACGGAATACTCGCGGTGCCCCATGCCCCAGACAATCTCTTTAGCATCGAGCTTTTTATCCAGCCACGCTTTGGCTTTTCCAGGGCTACCGATTTCCTCCAGCATTTCAATGACGCGCTGATTCGCACCGCCATGCAACGGGCCGTAGAGCGTGCCAATGGCAGCAGAAATCACACCGCAGGGATTAGTGAGTGTGGAGCCGGCCACCATCGCAACGAAGGTGGACGCGTTAATCGTGTGCTCGGCGTGCAGCACTAAACATTTATCCAGCAAGCCGGCAAGAAAAGGATCCGGCTCTTTGCCGCTGAACATGTAGAGAAAATTTTCCGCAAACGAGAGATCCGCCCGCGGTGCGACGGGCTCCTGTCCCGTGCGGATACGCTGCCAAAGCGCGACCAGAGTAGCAATGCGGGCAATCAGCTTGACCGACATGGCGTGCACGTAGCCCATGTCCTGGTACTCTTTAATGTTGGTGGTCTCACGCACTTCACCGGGATAGAACATACCCAGGCCTGCGACCACGCTCTGCAACATCTGCATGGGGTGGCCGTGCGCCGGAAGTTTTTTCAGCATGTCATGCACAGCGGGCACAATAACCCGGTTGTCACGCAGTTCCGTCTTGAACTGGATTAATTCCTGGGCATTTGGTAATTCACCGTTGAGCAACAGCAAAGCGGTTTCTTCGAAGCTGCTCTGCTCGGCAAGTGTTTCTATCGAATAACCACGATAAGCAAGAACGCCTTTTTCTCCGTCAATATAGGAGATGTTGGATTTGGTCGCCGGAACTCCCGCGAGCCCAGGCAAATAGTCGCTCATGGCCATTATCTTTTATACTCAGCGAGTTTCATGCGAGCGCAATCTAGGAAAAGGAGAAAATTGAACGCCCCCTTGAAACACGAGGGCGCAGTTTAATTAGACGGAAAAAGATGAACCGCAGCCGCAGGTAGTCGTCGCGTTGGGATTACGGATCACGAACTGGGCACCTTCGACGCCTTCGGTATAATCAATCTCGGCACCGACCAGATATTGGTAACTCATGGGATCAACCAGTAACGTCACACCGCCGTTCAGCACTTTGGTGTCATCGTCGTTGGTGTTTTCGTCAAAGGTAAAGCCGTACTGAAATCCGCTGCACCCGCCACCCGAAATAAATACGCGCAGCATCAAGGCGGTGTTGGCCTCTTCTTCAATCAACTGGCGAACCTTGGCCGCAGCGTTGTCGGTAAAGACCAGCGGGCTCGGCATGTCGTAGGCGGGTGTGCTCATTAGTTTATCTCCTGTAAATCAGTGTTGCCCTTCGGCAAACTTATTAAGCTATTGTGCCGCTTTAGCGGCGGCTTCGTCAACCAAGCCCACGTTACCTTCGACCACGAAGGCAGGCCAAGATTCAGCTCAGGGCATCAGGGCGATGCTTTGTAGGCCCATCGTTTCGTCTAGGCTAAACATGATATTCATGTTCTGCACCGCCTGGCCAGCGGCACCTTTGACCAGATTATCTATCACTGACAACACCACGACGGTGTCACCGTCTTGCGGACGATGCACAGCGAGACGGCAGACATTCGCGCCCTTGACGCTACGTGTTTCAGGGTGCGAGCCGGCCGGGAGCACATCCACAAACGGTTCGTGGGCATAGCGTTGCTCATACAGCGCCTGCAAATCTATCTTAGTGTTTTTCAACACGGCATAGAGCGTGGCATGAATGCCGCGAATCATGGGAGTAAGATGCGGGACAAAGGTCAGGCCGACTTTCTTACCGGCTGCTGCTTCCAAGCCCTGGCGTATCTCTGGCATATGACGATGTCCCGGCACGGCGTAGGCCTTGAAATTTTCCGCGGCCTCGCCCAGCAGAAGTGACAGCTCGGTTTTCCGCCCAGCACCGCTGACACCCGATTTAACATCGGCAATCAGGCGCGCATCATCTACTAGCCCTTGCTCGATCAAGGGCAGAAAACCTAACTGCACGGATGTGGGATAACATCCAGGATTGGCCACCACGCGCGCATTTTTGATCGCGGCACGCTGCACTTCCGGTAAACCATAGACCGCTTCCTGCAACAGCTCAGGGCAGGCATGGGGCACGCCGTACCAGCGCTGCCATTCAGTAGCGTCCTTGAGCCGGAAATCCGCTGCCAGATCAATGATGCGCGCACCGGCATCTACCAATTGGCGCGCCATGCCCATCGCCGTGCCATTGGGTGTGGCAAAAAAAGCCACGTCACATTCACTCCAGCTTCCGGTTTCCGGATTGGAGAAAGCGAGATCGGTATGGCTACGCAGGTTAGGAAATAGATCAGCCACTGGCTTGCCCGCTTCGGTACGGGAACTGATCGTGGTCAGTTCGACCTGCGGATGCGCAAGCAGCAGGCGCAGTAATTCCGCCCCGGTGTATCCGGTGCCGCCGACGATTCCAACTTTGATCTTGCTCATTGGCTGAGGTGAAAAATGCTAGTGGCTAGCTTCAATGTGACTAAGAGATGGCGCAATTATAGCAAAAGACGCTTTATATAGCCCTGTCAGGCTACTGATTTACCCCTAACTGGCACGCAATTAGCATATTTTTGACGTAGCTACAGAGCTGTTACTTGCGATTTTCCTTGATTTTGAATGTTGTTTCGGCCTAACGTGGAAAACCTGCGCTAACGGGAATGAGCCGTAACGCGCGGGCCATAACGAATAATGAACAATACAATAATCACAAGATGGGTGTTTGCGGGGGTTCTGCTCGGCTTTAATGTGCCCGCAGCCCAGGCCGATATCTATAAATTTGTAGACGCGGCTGGCGTAACCCATTTCACCAATGTCCCCGGTAAATCCGACGCACCTTATAAGCTTTATATGCGCGAAGGAAAGTCGTCTGTCAATACGGCCGTGCCCCGTGCCAGCGGTACGAGCCCATCCAACAGCAGTGCCAACCGCGAACGTTTCTCTCCGATGATTGATACGGCGGCCAAGTGGTATGGCATGGATCATAACCTGCTGCATGCCATCGTGATGGCGGAATCCAGTTACAACCCCGACGCTATTTCCGGCAAGGGTGCTGTGGGCCTCATGCAGCTCATGCCTGACACGGCGAAGCGCTACCGGGTCATGAACATCAATGATCCCGTCGAAAACGTCCATGGCGGTGCGCGCTATCTGCGTGATTTAATGAAGCTGTTCAATAATGATATGCGGCTCGCGGTGGCGGCCTACAATGCAGGTGAAAATGCTGTAATCAAGAGCGGTTACAAGGTTCCGCCCTACAGTGAGACGGTAAGTTATGTGGCAAGGGTGCTGAGCTGTTACAACAACTTAAAGAATGGTACCCAACAGCCTCAGATGGTTGCACAGATTACTGCTTCACCGTAATTAGACTTCGCGCAGCGTCTGCAACGGTGGCTGGTGCAGTATCGAGCGCATACCTAATGCGCTCACCAACCCCACACCCACTACTCCCAGCATTATCCCCGCCAGTACCAACCAAAGATTAAAGCTATACGGCAGGTGGAATATCTGCTTGGCCAACACATAGGCCACGAGACTCGCCGCGATTGCGGCGATCAGACCAGAGAGCAAGCCCAATACCGCGAACTCGGCGACCAATCCCTGGAATAACTGGCGGCGGCTCGCACCTAAGGTACGCAATATGGCACTTTCGTGCCGACGCTCGTCCTGCGTGGATTGAATGGCAGCGTACAACACTAGTAGCCCGGCGATGACGGTAAA
>JAYTIZ010000091.1:0-5875 GCA_043731445.1 Gammaproteobacteria bacterium
TGACTGTGCCAACGTGAATACTTCCTTTCCAAATTTTGTGGGCTTGGCAAATACAGCCGGGCTGACAATTCGTAGCCATTGAAAGACCATGCCTGAACAGGTGCCGGTAATCACCCTCGACGGTCCTGGCGGATCAGGGAAGGGCACGATCAGTCAACGCTTGGCCCAAACATTAGGCTGGCATTTTCTCGATAGCGGAGCCCTGTATCGTCTGGTGGCTCTGGCAGCACGGCGTCAGAAAGTAGCCCTGAACGATGAGGCGACACTGGCAAAGCTCGCACTGCAATTGGATGTACGCTTCATTCCAGCGCCGCAGGCGGAACTCCGTATCCTGCTGGGTGATGAGGATGTCACTACCGTATTACGTAGCGAGGAGTGCGGCAATGAGGCTTCCCAGGCTGCCGCACTGCCGGGCGTGCGTACTGCACTGATTGAAAGGCAGCGGGCATTTCGCAAAGCGCCTGGGCTGATAGCCGATGGGCGCGATATGGGTAGTGTGGTTTTCCCGGATGCGGCGCTTAAGATTTTTCTTACCGCGAGCCTGGAAGAGCGCGCCCAGCGCCGTTATAAGCAGTTGAAAGAAAAGGGGATAGATGTTAATATCTCCGGTCTTACAGATGAGATAGCAAAGCGTGATGCGCGCGATACTGCACGCACTGTAGCGCCGCTCAGGCCAGCACCAGGAGCGGTAGTATTAGATAGTTCACAACTGTCTATTGACGAGGTGGTGCGGCAGGTTCTGCAGTTATGGCAAGACCGTCGGCAGTAAATATGCTTCACAGGTATCTGCGTTTGAGCAGTGACAAGCGACAGATTTTTTATTATGCGCACTAATGCGCCTTTACCATGGTCGGTGCTTGCTAATGAAGCCCGGAACTTCTAAACAATGAATGAAAGTTTTGCAGAATTATTTGAACAGAGCCTAATCAGCAAACAAATGCGCCCCGGTACCATCGTTACCGGCACAGTGGTTCATGTAGGCCGCGACGTGGTTATCGTCAACGCAGGCCTGAAGTCTGAAGGCGTTATTCCCATTGAGCAATTCTACAGCGAAAACGGCACCCTCGAAGTCAGTGTGGGTGATCAGGTAGATGTTGCTCTGGATGCCATCGAAGATGGTTTCGGTGAGACTAAATTATCACGCGAAAAAGCCAAGCGCGACCAGTCATGGACACGCCTTGAGCGCGCGTTTGAAGCCAGCGAGACCATCACGGGTCTGATCAGCGGTAAAGTCAAAGGCGGTTTCACCGTCGAAATCAATGAAATTCGCGCCTTCCTTCCCGGTTCACTCGTGGATGTGCGTCCGGTGCGCGATACGTCTTACCTTGAAGGTAAGGAGCTTGAATTCAAGGTCATTAAACTCGACCGCAAACGCAATAACGTAGTCGTATCACGCCGGGCCGTGGTTGAAACAGAGACTAGCTCTGAGCGTCAAAGTGTATTAGATAATCTGCAGGAAGGTGAAGTCGTCAAAGGTGTAGTGAAAAATCTCACCGATTATGGTGCCTTTGTGGATCTCGGCGGCATAGACGGCTTGCTGCATATTACGGATATGGCCTGGAAGCGCGTTAAACACCCTGGCGATATCGTCAAAGTGGGCGATGAAATTGATGTCAAGGTGCTCAAGTTTGACAAAGAGCGTAACCGTGTCTCCCTGGGCTTGAAACAAATGGGCGATGATCCGTGGGTCTATCTCACGCGTCGTTACCCACAAGGCAGTCGCCTGTTCGGCAAGATCACCAACATCGCTGATTACGGCTGTTTCGTGGAAATTGAAGACGGCGTGGAAGGATTGGTGCACGTTTCGGAAATGGACTGGACCAATAAAAATGTTCATCCTTCCAAGCTGGTGCAGCTTGAAGATGAAGTTGAAGTCACCGTGCTGGATATTGACGAAGAACGCCGCCGTATTTCTCTCGGCATGAAGCAATGCAAGCCTAATCCGTGGGAAGAGTTTTCCTCTACCCATAATAAGAACGATCAGATCTCAGGCAAGATCAAATCCATCACTGATTTTGGTATCTTCATCGGCCTGGATGGCGGAATCGATGGTTTGGTTCATCTCTCCGATATTTCCTGGAACGTACCCGGTGAAGAAGCGGTGCGTAATTATAAGAAGGGCGATGAGCTCAACACAGTCATTCTTGCCGTTGATCCGGAACGTGAAAGAATATCTTTGGGTATCAAACAGCTGGATAAAGACCCAGTCTCGCATTATGTTGCCGAGCATGCGAAGGGCACTATCGTAAAAGGTGTCGTCATTGAGGTGGATGCCAAGGGTGCCATGATACGTTTAAGTGAGGGTGTGGAAGGCCACCTGCGTGCATCGGAACTTGCTCGTGATCGTGTTGAGGATGCCCGCACCATACTGAATGTCGGTGATGAAATAGAGGCTAAGTTTATTGGGGTAGACCGCAAAAATCGCAGTATTAGCCTTTCAATCAAGGCGAAAGACAGCGAAGAAGAGGCCGAAACCATGCAAGACTATACCCGCTCAGGCGCAACGGCCACGACGAATCTGGGTGATCTCCTTAAGGAGCAAATGGAGATTAAAAATACGTAAGCAGAGAGTTGTGCACCCCATGTTTAACGTACTAAAATCAATATAACTGGTCGGAAATAGTGACATGACCAAATCAGAACTAATAGAAGTGCTAGCTCAAAAGCAGCCACAATTGCATTATAGAGATATTGAGCTCACGGTTAAGACCATCATTGAACAGATGGGGCAGATGCTAACCAGCGGTGAGCGCATAGAAATTCGTGGCTTCGGCAGTTTTTCTTTGCATTATCGTCCGCCCCGGGTAGGAAGAAATCCTAAAACGGGTGATGCGGTGTCGCTATCAGGCAAGTATGTGCCTCATTTTAAGCCTGGCAAGGAGCTACGAGAGCGGGTAAACGACGAGATTAAGTCTCCATAAGCTTAGGAGAGGTGACTCTCGTTAAAAAACGGCATAGCGGGAACGCATGCCGTTTTTTTATGCCTGTGGAACCTGTTAATCTTGATTGATTATGCCAGTCTATTAGCATTATTCTGAGTAGGGAGGCTTGGCTATGTTGGGCACAATACGTTATGTCTTATTTCTGATTATTTTCCTGGTCGGGTTGGGCTTTGCCCTGCTCAACGTTGGGCTTGTCCCACTCAATTTTTATGTGGGTAGCTGGCAGCTACCTTTATCGCTTGCCTTAGTTATGGCAATGGCATTAGGAGCGCTGGGTGCTTTTATCGCGTGTCTTGCACAGTTTTTGAAGTTGAAGAGAGAAATAAACAAACTGCGCAAGGCTGCCAAACTTTCCGAAATAGAACTTATGAATTTGCGCGCGCTACCGCTTAAGGAGTTGGGTTAGTGTGGGAGTGGTTACTACTATTGCTACCCATAGCCGCAGCGTCGGGTTGGTGGGTTGGTGTGCGTGGGAAGCGACCTAGGTTACATAACGCTTCTGAATTATCGTCAGACTACTTTAAGGGCCTCAACTACCTGCTGAATGAGCAGCCTGACAAAGCTATTGAAGTATTTATAAAAATGGTAGAGGTAGACAGTGAAACTGTCGAGACACATCTTGCCTTAGGTAATCTGTTTCGCCGCCGCGGCGAGGTGGACCGTGCGATCCGTATTCATCAAAATCTGATGGCAAGACCTACACTGAACAGACAACAACGCACGCAGGCTTTGTTAGAGCTTGGTCAGGATTACATGCGCGCTGGGCTACTCGACCGCGCTGAGACTTTACTTCAAGAATTGATCGAAATGAATGATTATACTGAGCCCGCTCTGCGTCACTTGATTGATATTTACCAACAGGAAAAAGAGTGGGATAAAGCCGTAGTAGTTTTGCAGAAATTAGAGTCAATAACAGGGGTAGATAAGCACGCGGTAATTGCCCATTATTACTGCGAGTTGGCTGAGTCGGCCAGGCAAGGCAAGGACAGTGAGCAAGCTAAGCAAATGATCAAGCGTGCCTTGGACTATGACCGGAATTGTGTAAGGGCGAGTTTGTTGCTTGCAGAGACGGAAAAGGAGATGGGAGATTATGACTCCGCTATCAACACCTATAAGCGTGTACAACATCAAGACCCTGATTATATACCGGAAATAATTGAACCATTATTGGAGTGTTACAATAAACTCGGTTCGAGCAAGGAGCTGGTTATCTATCTGAAAAAAATCCTGCAAGAGAACAATAGCATCACTCTGGTACTTGCCTTGGCAGAGCTTATCCGTCAACAAGATAGTGATAAGGAAGCCGCATTGTTTATTACTGAACAATTACGCAAGCGTCCTTCGGTGCGTGGTCTGGATCGCTTGATTGAATTGAATCTTGCTCATTCAGAAGGCAGTGCACATGAGGATTTATTGATACTAAAAAATTTCGTCAGACAACTGCTGGAAGGTAAACCGGTATATAAGTGTCATAACTGTGGGTTCACGGGTAAGGCCATACACTGGCAGTGCCCAAGTTGTAAGAAATGGAACACGGTAAAACCGATACAGGGAGTAGAAGGTGACTAAGTCATGTATTATCGTAGCGTTGGACTATGCAGATGTTACCAAAGCATTAGAGTTGGTTTCTATGCTGGAGCCTTCATACTGTCGCCTCAAGGTGGGCAAAGAGTTATTCACACGTGGCGGCCCAACTTTGGTGGAAAAATTGATAAAGCAGGGTTTTGATGTATTCCTTGATCTCAAGTTTCACGATATTCCGCATACCGTAGCACAGGCATGTAGTGCGGCAGCCGATTTGGGAGTGTGGATGTTGAATGTCCATGCTCTAGGTGGGAGAAAAATGATGGAGGCAGCACGCACCGCCTTGTTACCTTATAAGCAAGCCCCATTACTGGTTGCAGTTACCGTTCTTACCAGTCTGGATGAGAACGATGTCGCTGAAATTGGCTTGTCGGGCAGCCCTGCGCAAAACGTTACACGCTTGGCAGCGCTGGCTAAACAATCAGGTACGGACGGTGTTGTCTGCTCAGCTCATGAAGCGAGCAGCTTACGTCATTCGTTAGGACAGGAATTTTGTTTAGTCACGCCGGGTATCCGCCCACGAGATTCTGCTAATAATGATCAGAAACGCACCATGAGTCCAGCTGAGGCACTACGCAGTGGTGCAGATTATCTCGTTATTGGACGCCCCATCACTACTGCGAGTGACCCTATGCAAGCCTTGCTGGACATACAAGCGGAAGTGGCAACCGTTACTGCATAGCTTTAGTATATTGGGGAGTACTATCGCCACTTGACATAGCGCCCGTATGTCATAGACTTAAAGATTGCGACCAGGATAGGTTACTATATTACAGTAGGGAGGCTCAATGGATTTACAAACGTATCATCTTTTATCAGTAAGCGTAGCAGCTACATTAATGTCGGTTTTGCTAATTTTATTAGCAGTCATAGGTGTTTGGTTTGCTGTCAGGTTGAAAAAGATTTTCGACAAAGTAGATAGGCTCACTGATACTACCTCAGATATGGCGGGTAGCGTTAAAGAGTTTGTGCACGTTACGACTCGGCGTATTATCTCTATTGAAAAGGCGTTTTTAACAGCTCAAGGGATAAGCCACCTTGCACAGATCATAGCGAGTGCATTTTCTAATAGGAAAACTCACAAAGGAGCTGACCATGAAACAGAATGATGATACTTCTCAGCAGAAATCTGGAATTTCAATGGGTACCCTGGCCCTGGGTGTTATAGCAGGTGCTATTGCAGGTATTCTTTTTGCCCCCAAGTCGGGAAAAGAAATACGAGGTGATATAAAAGGAACCTTAACAAAAGTGAAAGATGACATAACCGAAAAATTGGCTGAGCTTAAAGAAGTCACCGAAGAGGCTTACCATGATGTGGTTAACAGCGTCGTAGAAACTTACAAAGGAAC
>JAYTIZ010000092.1:0-4440 GCA_043731445.1 Gammaproteobacteria bacterium
AACGATGGGCACAGTGATGTGGTCGGAATATTTGCGGATGAGAGAATGTAAGCGGTAACTGTTGAGAAAATCATCTTCGCCTTCACGCAGATGCAGCACGATCTCAGTGCCGCGCGCGGTCTTGTCAACCGTCTCCAGGGTGTATTCACCCTCACCTTGCGATTCCCAGCGCACGCCATGTTCAGCCCCTAGTCCCGCGCGTCGCGTCGTAAGTGTGACGTTGTCGGCGACGATAAAGGAGGAGTAGAAGCCGACGCCAAACTGGCCGATGAGATTGGAGTCTTTGGCCTGGTCGCCGGTCAGCGATTCAAGAAATTTACGGGTACCGGATTTGGCAATGGTGCCAATGTTGTCCACCACCTCGACACGCGACATGCCGATGCCGTTGTCGGAAAGTGTGATTGTGTGGGCCTTTTCATCGTAGGCGATATGGATTTTAAGATCGCTATCACCTTCGTACAATGCTTCGTCGGCCAGACCTTCGAAACGCAGGCGGTCTATGGCATCGGAGGCGTTGGAGACGAGTTCGCGTAAAAATATTTCTTTGTTACTGTACAGCGAGTGGATCATGAGGCTCAGCAGTTGCCGAACTTCGGTCTGGAAACCCAGAGTTTCTTTGTGGGGCGCTACGCTCATATGAAGTCCTTTTAGCTTTTATAGAGACAGCTCTATAATGGGGTCGCCGGGCTATGAATCAAGCCCATAACGAGGAAGTACTCATGTCAGATGTCCGTTTACCGTTGATTGTTGAACCTGCCGAGTTGGAAAAGCATCTTAACGCGAAAGGCCTGCTGATTGTTGATCTGGCGCGGCCGGAAAGTTATTTGCGCCAGCATATCCCCGGGTCCGTGCACGTGGAATATAGCCAGCTGGTCAGTGCCCGCCCGCCGGTGATGGGTCTGATGCCGGACGAGGCGGCGCTAAGCAAACTGTTTTCGTCCATTGGCATGACAGAGCAGACTCATGTGGTGGCGTACGACGATGAGGGTGGCGCCAAGGCCGCGCGCCTGCTGTGGACGCTGGATGTCATCGGTCATCAGCATTATTCGTTGTTGAATGGCGGGTTGCGGGCCTGGCTGGCGGGCAAACATGCAGTGAGTGCGGAACCCCTGGCGGTGACCACTAGCGATTACCGGGTTAAGCAAGGTATGACTGAGTCGGTGGATAAAGCCTACGTGCTCGCGCGGCTCAATAACCCGGCTGTGAGCTTGCTCGATACTCGCACCGTGGCGGAATATCGTGGCATTGATAAACGCGCGCAGCGCGGCGGACATATTCCCGGCGCAGTCAATTTCGATTGGACGCTGGCTGTGAACGCTCAAGACAATATGCGTTTGCAACCCGAGGCTGAACTGCGCGCCATGCTTATCGCGCTGGGTGTGACGCCTGATAAGGAGATCATTGCGTATTGCCAGACGCACCATCGTTCCTCGCACACGTTCATAGTGCTCAAGGCGCTGGGTTACGAGCGAGTTAAGGGTTATCCGGGTGCCTGGTCGGAATGGGGTAACAGCGCTGATACGCCTATAGAATAAGCTTGGGACATGAACACCAAGCTGACGCTGTGGCAGACTTAGTTTGATACCTACGCGTTGAGAAAATCGAGCAAGCCTTGCAGCGTAGCACTAACGGCCTGGCGCCGGACTGCCTCGCGGTCACCGGAAAAATAGAAGGTCCTGCTCTGCGTGGCGCGGTTCTGATCCGCCCAGGCCAGACAGACAGTACCGACAGGTTTATCCTGAGTCGCGCCACCCGGCCCGGCGATGCCGCTTACCGCCAGACTCACCGTCGCGTGGCTGTTGCGTAATGCGCCCAAGGCCATTTCCCGTACTGTCTCTTCGCTGACTGCACCAAAAGTTTCCAGCGTGAGCGGCGATACCTTCAACATTTCTTGCTTGGCTTGATTGCTGTATGTGACAAAGCCGCGCTCAAACCATTCCGAGCTGCCCGCTATGCTGGTGATAACTTGGGCTACCCAGCCGCCAGTGCAGGACTCGGCGGTAGCGAGCATAGCGTGGTGCCGCTTGAGTTCAGCACCCACCTGTTCAGCAAGTTCTACTAGGTCTTTAGCGCCGGGCACGTCATTATCAGGAGGCAGAGAAATTTTTGCGCGACATTTGTGCCACGTCACTGGCATCTTGATAAAGATAATCGCGCGTGATGGGCACGGCATCGAGGCGGTGGGCTAACTGAATCTGGAATACGACGACATTGTACCAGCGGAAAGACGCTTCGCAGGTGGTCAAATAATATTCCCACATCCGGCAGAAACGTTCGCCTAACCGCTGTGCGACGTCGGCACGGTGTGCCTGAAAGTTTTTATGCCAGGCGGCCAGTGTTTCGGCGTAGTGCAGACGCCACACCTCAACATCACAGTTTATCAAGCCGCTTTTTTCGAACGCACTGCTTACCTCGGACAATGAGGGATTATAACCACCGGGAAAAATATATTTGGCTATCCACGGGTTGGTCTCAACCGGTGCGCCGCTGTGCCCGATGGTGTGGAGTAAAGCCACCCCGTCTGGATGCAGCAAACGGCGCACCTGCTCAAAGTATTCAGGGTAGTGCGTGCGGCCCACATGTTCGAACATGCCTACGCTTACGATGCGGTCATAGCTGCCCTGGTGTTCGCGGTAATCCTGTAAATGAAATTTGACGCGACCTTGTAAACCATGTTCTTTCACTCGTTGTTCCGCCACACGCAACTGTTCGCGTGAGAGTGTCAGCCCGGTAACCTCAACCCCGGCGTGCTCGGCCAGGTAAAGCGCTAAACCACCCCAGCCGCAGCCGATATCCAACACACGCTGACGCGGTTGCAGCAGCAGCTTGGTCATGATGTGTTGGCACTTGGCCCGTTGCGCCTCTTGCAGGCTGATGTCAGGCTCATAAAAATACGCGCAGGAATAATGCATGTCAGGATCAAGAAAGCGGCGGAACAACCATTCATCGAGATCATAATGATGCGCGACGTTACGGTAACTGCGCATGATGGTGTTACCGCGCCGGATAAGTTTCTGCAGATGTTTGAAAAAAAATCCGCGCTGACCGATTAACTGATGGGGAAGGTTGCTTAGTAATATCTCCAACAAAGACAATATACTACCTTTAGTAATATCCCACTCGCCGTCCATGTAGGTTTCGCCCAGCATGAGCGTAGGATCAGTGGCGATGCGCCGCAGGGTATCTGTTTTGTGCAGGGCCCACTCAACGTCGGGTAGTCCTTCACCGAAGCTTTCGATGCGGCCGCCCGGCAGGCGCAAGGTGAGTCGGCCGTGTTTGATGTATTGCCTTAATATACTTACAGCGTCCATAGGCTAATAGTAAGAATTCCCTTTTGTGTGGTCAAGCAGGTAGGCTGCTCATGGCGTGGTTAGATGTACATTGGCCTTTTGTCACTCAGATTTAACCAACCCTTTACGATACGGTAGATCATCCAAACCGCATCGGCAAACAGGATGAAAAAACCGATAATAAAAAATGTGGTGATGATGCCTATCACGCCCCATAGTATCGAATACCAAAATGTTTTTTTCTGCCAGCGGAAGTGTGACTCTAGCCAGGTACCGCGGACTTCATCCGCTTTTACATAGTTGATGAATACCGCAGCGATAAGAGTGATGCCAACCAGGAAGCTCAGTGCTTGCAAGGCATAGATGAGCGTGGTCAAGTTGATTAATGACGCCGCATCTTGTTGTGGCTGTTCGGCAGCCACACTGGATTGATTGTCCATTATTACCTTTCCATTGCGCAATAGAAGATCATATGGTTTCCGGCGGCACGTAACCGGATGGTTTTGCGGAGCCATCCCCAAAAAAATATTTCTTCATTTCTGTTTCCAGAAACGCGCGCGCTTTGGGATCCATCATGGCGAGACGGTTTTCATTGATGAGCATGGTCTGGTGAGCCAGCCACGCCTTCCAGGCCTCCGCCGAGACGTCATCATAAATTTTCTTGCCCAGCTCACCCGGGTAGGGTGGAAACTTTAGGCCCTCGGCTTCTTTGCCGAGTTTGACGCAGTGCACCATGCGGGTCATGCGGACTCCTGTTTTCATCTGACAGCAATGTAAGCAAATATTTGACTGGCGCAGCCATGCCGCGTGCGCTGGGCAGCTTAATGTTATACCAGACTGTCGCTTTGTGCTCCATTACCATACTGAGGCTGGTGTCCACACGCGCAGATACGGGTGTGATGTCGAGATGAAAATGGCTGAAGCTGTGGCGTAATACGGGCCAGTATGTAATATCGGTCACTGTGCAGCCAAAATGTTGCTTGCACCAGTGCTGTAGATCATGTTTTGTTGTATTACCCGAGTATTCTGGCAAGCTCCACAGCCCGCCCCAAATACCAGCCGGTGGGCGTTGCTCTAACAGTACTTCACCACGTGCGTTCCGCAGCATTACAAAAACACTGCTGCGCACCGGCAGCGTCTTGCGCGGCTT
>JAYTIZ010000093.1:0-4465 GCA_043731445.1 Gammaproteobacteria bacterium
GTAACCTGATAGTACGCAGTACCGGTGAACAGGGCTCCGGAATACTGAGCTCTATGAGTCAGGCAAACTGCTTTATACGAGTCCTTCGAATAGCTGTACATCTACTAATGTGCCCGGCTCAACGTTGCCGCATTCTACGGGTAAAATAATAAAGCAGTTTGCCTGACTCATAGAGCTCAGTATTCCGGAGCCCTGTTCACCGGTACTGCGTACTATCAGGTTACCAGTAGAATCAGTTTCGAGTATTCCACGTTGAAATTCTATCCTCCCCGCCATTTTCTTGAGCTTTGAAATGCAGCGCACTTTAAATAATACAGGTGGGGTGAGTGCTCGGCCCATTAACTTGAGTAAGGCGGGTTGCACAAACTGATAAAATGTCGCCATGACGGATACCGGGTTGCCGGGCAGTCCAAAAAAATAGGCATTTTTCACTTTACCGAAGGCCAGTGGGCGGCCAGGCTTCATGGCAATCTTCCAAAAATTAACCTTGCCCAGTTTTTCCAGCATCTCTTTGACAAAATCAGCGTCACCGACTGACACTCCGCCTGAGCTCACAATGGCATCGGCAAGTTCGGTAGCCCTCAGGAAAGCCGCTTCAATATCCTCACGGCTATCGCGCACGATACCCAAGTCAATGAGCTCAACACCGAGGCGGTTCAACATGCCATACAAGGTATAGTGGTTGCTGTCGTAAATCTGTCCTGCTGCAAGAGGTTCGCTCAAGGTACGTAGCTCGTCGCCGGTAGTAAAAAATGCGACGCGCAGATGCCGGGTAACGGTGACCTCACCGATTCCTAATGAAGCTAACACGCCCAGCTCACTTGGCCGCAAGAGTTTACCGATGGTCAATACAGTTTGTCCTACGGCGATGTCTTCGCCAGCTTGGCGTACATGTTGGCAGGCTTTATTATCATCTCCAATACGGATGACATCACCTTCGCGCTCTGCGCGTTCCTGCATGATGATGGTATCGGTTCCAGCAGGAAGCATAGCCCCCGTCATGATACGTACGCACTCTCCGTTATGGACTGGGTTGTTAAATGGCGTACCCGCCCATGCTGTGCCTAGCACGCGCAATTCCCGTCTGCCAGATGTAGGTAAGTCGGTGCTGCTTATGGCGTAGCCGTCCATAGCGGAGTTAGTGTGTGCAGGCACACTGAGAGGTGAGCGAATATCCTCGGCGAGCACACGACCCAGCGCATCCTGCAAAGAGACACACTCAGTATCGCTAATAGGACGAATGTCATTTTCAATGCGCTGTAGCGCTTCGTTAACACTTAATGAATTGGGATCATAATCGCTCATACAATCGGGAGTTTTTTTCATATCTGTACCGATAGATACTTAATAATAAAGTCTAGAATCTGTCTCGTGTTATTGATGTCTAGCGTGGTCAATTTGGGCTGGTCAGATAACTCATCATCAGTAGCAATAGCGATAATGTGTGGGTCGTAAGGAAAGAATAGGGGATGATTCAGGCTACGCCGATGTAACTCAATTTTAGGAAAGACTTCATTTTTAAATCCCTCGACCAAAATAAGATCAAGCTTGTCTGCAACCAGGTGTCCTATCAACTCATCAAGGATAGGTTCTTGTTCGGCTTCTACCATCAATGCCCAGCGCTGGCTGGAAGCAACCAGCATCTGCGCTGCACCGGCCTTGCGTAATTCGTAACTATCCTTGCCGGGTTGGTCAATATCGAAACTGTGATGGGCGTGTTTGATTATACCTACTCGTATGCCATGCGCCTTGAACATAGGCAGTAGTTTAATGAGTAAAGTTGTCTTGCCGGTTCCGCTATAAGCTGCAAAACCTAATATAGGGATACGTGCCTTGCTCATTAGTTTAGACTTTTCCCGCCGCCGCAAGATCCTCAGGGGTATTGATGTTCACAAAGTCTCCGGGGCAATCCGAAAAATCTGCTACTGAAAAATACTGTTCTCTCACCCACATCTCTACCTTACGTCCCCCTTGCTCAAGATAGGTCGCTATACTCTTCTCCATTTTACAAGAAAGTAGTGTAACCAGTGGTTGTATCTGAACCCCGTCATGGGCAGCACATAGCTCAACTTTCTCTTCTTCAAAGCTGTTTAGCAGGCGCTCGCATAGATTCATAGGAATAAAAGGAAGATCACAAGGCACCGTTAAAATATAATCAGTTTCTACAAATCTCAGGGCAGATAAAATGCCTGCCAATGGACCCAGATAATCTTTTGAAGAGTCCTCCACTACCGGAAATCCATAGGCTGCGTAATCGGCAAGGTGACGATTAGCGTTGATGACCAAAGTCTCGACTTGTGGAGCAAGCCGCAGAATGACATGCTCTACTAGTGGTTTTCCCGCGAGCGTAATCAACCCTTTATCAACGCCGCCCAGGCGGCTTGCGCGGCCACCCGCGAGAATGACACCTGTTATAGTAGGGCTGGACATGGGTTAGGTAAACTTAAGAGCCGATGTACCAGCATTGTATGACAAAAGGGTGTCAAAAATAGTGGAAGATGGCATCTACCAAGTATTGCGGGAAGGCGGAACTGTTTTAACCGCAAATCTTCGTCTTGCTCGCTATTTGAAGCGGAAATATGACAATACCCAGGCCGCGCAAGGACTACTAGCTTGGCAGGCTGCTGATATTATTCCCTGGTCGGCCTGGTTAGTGCGCAGCTGGGAAGATGCCCTGGGGAACAACACCGAGGAACACCGGCTGTTATTAAATCCGCTACAGGAACAGGTTTTGTGGGAACGGGTAATACAAAACTCTTCCTGCGCGAGTGTGTTACTACAAATCCCGGCCACTGCACAAGTCGCCAGCGAAGCATGGTCACTGGTTCATGCGTGGCGACTGAAGCCAGCGCTTCGCAATGTGATAGCAAATGACGATCTTACTGCCTATCTGGAATGGTCTAATGCGTTTGAGAAGGGGTGCACTAAGCACCACTATCTTGATAACGCTCGGCTGCCGGATGTGATATGCGAATACGTACGGACGCGCGCATTGGCTGTACCGGCGCGCATGCTCTTTTACGGATTTGCCAAGCTGACTCCACAGCAACAAAACCTTTTCGAAGCACTGCACAGCGTCGGCTGCGATGTCAGCATTGCCGATTCAGAGCTGGCTCGCGGTCATGCCGTGCGCAAGTCCTATACGGATAGCGCTGCTGAAATCAGGGCCTCTGCACGCTGGGCGCGCCGGTTAGTGGAACAGCGTAATGATGTCAGCATAGGTATTATCGTGCCGGACTTGGGTGTTTTGCGGAACACGATCAGGCAGATCATGGATGATACGCTGCGACCCGACATGCTGTTGCCGGGAAGCGGAGGCACGCACCGTCCGTACAATGTATCTCTCGGGCAAGCGCTGAGTGCCTATCCGCTGATACATACCGCCTTATTGATATTGGAGCTAGCCCAAGGTGAATTACCGCTTAGCAAGATCGGCTCGCTGCTTCGCTCTCCTTTTATGGCGGGCACTGAGCAGGAGATTAGCCAAAGGGCATTGCTCGATGCCAAACTGCGCAAACTCCGGAACATGTCCGTTCCCTTGAAAACACTCCACCATTACGCATCGAAATCTGACAGTGAAGATAGCAAGCGAGCTTACGCATGTCCGCACCTCGCAGAACGATTAAGCCGTCTGATGACAGAGGCGAAGAAAATCGGGAAAGCACCTCTGGCACCGAGCGCGTGGTGGAAAATCTTCACGAAGATACTCGATGCACTAGGCTGGCCGGGAGAGCGGTCGCTGAATAGTGAAGAGCATCAGACGGTAGCGACCTGGCAGGAACTCGACTCACAGTTTTCCTCACTGGATGTAATGCGTCCGCGTATGTCCTATCGTGACGCATTAGACCTGCTCTGCCGCCTTGCTGAGAACACGCTATTTCAGCCGGAAAGCCCAGACGACGTACCCATACAGATACTTGGCGAACTGGAAGGAGCGGGGCTTAAATTTGATTATGTATGGGTCATGGGGCTGCATGATGGAGTGTGGCCCGCGCATCCTAGACCGAATCCTTTGATTCCTGTGGAACTGCAACGCCGGTTTGGGCTCCCGCATGGTTCGGCGGAGCAGGAGCTGGAATTCGCCCAGAGCATTACCAATGGATGGCTGAGCGCGGCGCCTGAGCTAATTTTTAGCCATCCTGAGCGGGAGGGGGATGAGGCATTGCGACCTAGTCCTTTGATAAGTGCCATTCTGACAAATCATGAGCAGGATGATGTAGCAGACTACCCCAGCTACATCAATATCATTCACGCGACACGTGCGCTGGAAAATATTACCGATTCTCGTGCACCCGCTCTGCAAGAAGGAGCCCATGTCAGCGGCGGCACCTCGCTGTTCAAGAACCAGGCGTTGTGTCCATTTCGCGCCTTTGCCGAAAATCGTCTCGGAGGCAAACCTCTGGCATCTGCTGGCATCGGGCTGGACGATAAGGAACGCGGTACTCAGCTACACGATGTACTGGCA
>JAYTIZ010000094.1:0-4573 GCA_043731445.1 Gammaproteobacteria bacterium
CCAAGACTTCAGAAGAGGTTGCCGCTGAGCAAAGTGAAAAAGAACGCTTGGCTGCACTCAAGGCAGAGGAAAAGCGTGTAACCGATGAGCAGGCAACGCGTGACCGATTATTACTGGATACTTTTTCCAGTGAGGATGATATCGCGCAGACGCGTGACAGGAAAATTGGAGCTATTGATGCGGTGATAAAATTTACAGCTGATAATAGTGAAAAGCTTAATAAACGGTTAGCAGAAATGAAAGTGCAGGCAACCAAGCTGCAAAAAGCGGGTAAACCGGTGCCTGATCCATTACAGAAGGATATTAAAGAGGCTGAGACGCAAGACGCCGACTACACTACTTTCATCAAGTCAAAACACGACGAGCAGGAAGCGTTGCGTGTGCAAACGGAAGCTGACCTTAAGCGTTTTCGAGAGATACACCCTGGTAAAACGGCGCAACAACCCTAAAGAGTAGCTAAGCTGTGCTCCCCAGCTCGAACACGCTACTTAAAATTTTCCCCTGCGCCGTAAATTTTAGCCGGTAGCGCCCCCAACAGGGCACGCGGCCTGCCTCACAACCAGCACCTTCCATCACCACTTCGTTAAAGCTGACCGTACAGACTACCTCATCAGATCCTTGTTCAAGGATGTCTATCTGTAAACTTTCCGGTTCTGGCCAGCCATTTTGGCTGCACAGCTCGGCTAAGCGAGGTGTTGTGGCAAAGTAATCTTGTACGGTTTGTAAGTTCATGGTCTAGTTTTTGATCAATGTTCCTACGCCCGCGTCGGTGAAGATTTCCAGCAGCACGGCGTGCTCCACGCGTCCATCAATAATATGCGCCGCACCTACTCCATTTTCCACCGCCTCCAGTGCGCAACGTATTTTGGGCAGCATGCCGCCGTGCAACGTCCCATCAGCAATCAATTCAGCTACCTGTTGGGCGCTCAGCCGTGACAATAGCGTACCCTGTTTGTCCAGCACACCTGAAGTATTGGTCAGTAAGATCAGTTTTTCAGCGTGCAGTGTTTCGGCCAGCTTACCGGCGACCAGATCGGCATTGATGTTGTAAGACTGCCCGTCTTCACCCACACCGACGGGTGCGACCACCGGAATAAAATCACCCGCGCTGAGCAGATTGAGCACCGCCACATCAATACTCGCCACCTCGCCCACGTGGCCGATGTCTATGATCTCCGGCACCTGCATGCCGGGGCTGTTGCGCGTGACCGTGAGTTTTTTTGCTTTGATGAGATTGCCATCTTTGCCAGTAAGCCCTACCGCATTACCGCCCTGGCGATGGATAAGATTCACGATCTCCTTGTTGACCTGGCCGCCCAATACCATCTCGACCACGTCCATGGTTTCGCTGTCGGTGACACGCATGCCATCCACGAACTGGCTCTGTTTACCCATTTTCTCCAGCAACTTACCAATCTGTGGTCCGCCACCGTGCACCACGATAGGGTTCATACCAACCAACTTCATCAAGACTACATCGCGGGCGAAACCGTTTTTCAGACGCTCGTCCACCATGGCGTTACCGCCGTATTTGATGACGATGGTCTTGCCTTTGAAGCGCTGGATGTAGGGAAGGAATTCGGTCAACACATGTGCGCTATGTGCCGCAGACGACGCGGCGAGATTTTTGTTCAGTTCGTCCAGGGCAGCAGGGTCTTTCGCTTTACTCAAAAGGGCAACTCCAGCTGGGGGTTTAACGCGAGCATCTGCGCGCGGAAGGCATTTTGAATGCGTTCCAGAGCGATTTGATTATCCGCTTCAAAGCGTAACACTACGGTCGGCGTGGTATTGGATGGCCGAGCCAGACCCCAGCCGTCCGGGAAATCAGCACGCAGGCCGTCTATGGTAGTTAGCTTGGCACCGTCAAAGTGTGCATCTTTTTTCAGACGATCCATAAATTCGAAATGCTCGCCCTCGGCCATTTCGATTTTCAGTTCCGGCGTGTTGACGGTTTCTGGCAGGGCAGAAAATATTTCGCTGGGCTTACGTGGGTCGGCCGACAATATTTCCAGTAGCCGCGCGGCGGTATAGAGGCCGTCATCAAAACCGTACCAACGTTCCTTGAAGAAAGTGTGGCCGCTCATCTCACCGGCCAGCAGTGCGCCAGTTTCCTTCATTTTGCCTTTAATAAATGAATGGCCAGTTTTCCACATGAGCGCTTGTCCGCCATGCTGCGTGATGATCTTCGCAAGATTACGGGTGCACTTAACGTCATAGATAATCTCTGCACCGGGATTGCGGGATAGCACATCCACGGCATAGAGCATCATCTGCCGATCAGGCCAGATGATCGCACCTTCTGCACTGACCACGCCCAGGCGGTCGCCGTCGCCGTCGAAGGCGAGGCCCAGATCAGCACCTTGTTTTTTCACAGCATGTATTAAATCTTCCAGGTTTTCTGGTTGACTAGGGTCGGGATGATGATTAGGAAATGTCCCATCTATCTCGCAAAATAATTCGCTCACCTCGCAACCCAGGGTGCGCAGCAAGAGCGGCGCCAATTCACCCGCTACGCCGTTGCCGCAATCCACCACAATCTTCATGGGCCGCGCCAGCTTGATGTCAGAGGTGATGCGCGCCAGGTAAGCGGGTTGCACGTCAACGGCTTGCCAGCTGCCGCTACCAGCATGGAGTTTGCCCTGCTTGATGCGGGTATGCAGCGCCGTGATGGTATCGCCTGATAAGGTTTCATTACCTAGCATGATCTTCAGCCCGTTATAGGCAGGTGGGTTATGGCTACCGGTAATCGCGACACCCGAACCGGTTTTGAGGTAGTGCGTAGCAAAATACAACACGGGTGTCGGCACGCGGCCGATATCAATGACATCCATGCCGGTGGCACGTAAACCATCACTGAGCGCTTTAATAAAAGCGGGTCCGGAGATACGACCGTCACGCGCCACCGCGATGCTTTTTTGCCCGCGGTCGAGTGCCTCGCTGCCTATAGCGCGCCCGATTTCGTAGACGAACTCGTCGGTCAGGGTCTGACCCACGATGCCGCGGATGTCGTAGGCCTTAAAAATAGAAGCCGGAATGTCCATAGGTGTTTTTGTATCCATAGGAGTCTTGTTCCTTCTTGTTAATGAAAGGTAAAATTACGGATTACTGACGACCTGAATGACCAAAACCGCCTGCGCCGCGACTGCTTTCTGCAAACTCGTCAACCACTGTAAAGCTGGGGTGCTGCACGGGCACAAAAATCATCTGCGCGATGCGTTCACCGATCTCAATCGTAAAAGCCTGCTGGCTGCGATTCCAGCAGGACACGAACAACTGACCTTGGTAATCCGAGTCAATCAGGCCGACCAGATTGCCCAACACAATCCCGTGTTTGTGACCCAGACCAGAGCGCGGCAGGATGACCGCCGCCAGATTGGCATCGGCGATGTGCATAGCAAAACCGGTGGGGATGAGCTGTGACTCGCCCGGCGCAATGACCAGCGGTGCATCCAGACAGGCGCGCAGGTCGAGTCCCGCCGAGCCGGGTGTAGCGTAGTGCGGCAAAGGGAATTCCTTGCCCAAACGCGGATCGAGAATTTTAAGCTGGATGTTTTGCATGATAGTGCTGTGCGATGTGCTTCACTAACTCACGTGCGAGCCGTGTTTTGGGAGCGAGCGGCAACTGCGTGTCTCCACCTTCCCAAAACAGGTGCAGGGCATTGTCGTCGCTCTCAAATCCCATCCCTTCGTGATTCACCCAGTTGGCTGCAATCATATCCACGGCCTTCGCCACGCGTTTGGTCTGTGCATTGGCTACCAGTGAGTCTGTCTCAGCAGCGAAACCAACCGTAAAGGGACGTTTAGACAGGGCGGCGACACTCGCCAGAATATCCGGATTGCGACTGAGCGCTACGTTCAGATGTTCGCCATTCTTTTTAATTTTTTGATCAGTGTAGTCAGTCACACTGTAATCGGCCACGGCGGCGGCGGCGATAAAAATATCGCATTCGGGTATGTGACGGAGCACGGCCTCGTGCATCTCTGCGGTACTGATAATGTCAATGCGGCTCACCCGCTCCGGAGTGGATAGGCTGGTGGGGCCGCTAACCAAGGTCACCTGTGCACCGGCTTCGCTCGCTGCTTGGGCGAGGGCATAGCCCATCTTGCCGGAGCTGCGGTTGCTGATATAGCGCACCGGATCAATCGCTTCACGTGTGGGTCCTGCGCTGACGAGTACCCGCATTCCGCTGAGCAGTTCGCTTTTAAATAACTGCGCGGTGAGTTGCACGAGCTCCGCCGGTTCCAGCATGCGCCCGGGGCCGATTTCACCACAGGCTTGTGAGCCGTCGGCGGGCCCAAATAAAACCACGCCGCGTTCCAGCAAGATGTGACGGTTATGCTGTGTCGCAGGGTTCGCCCACATCTGTTGATTCATCGCTGGAGCAAGTGCCAGCGGTGCTGTACTCGCCAGACATAGAGTGCTGAGCAAATCATCGGCTAGACCGTGCGCGAGTTTGGCCAGAGTATTCGCACTCGCCGGTGCAATCAGGATGGCATCGGCCCAGCGTGCCAACGTGATATGTCCCATACCCGCTTCGCTGTCAGCGTCGAGCAGATGGTGATGTACCGGATG
>JAYTIZ010000095.1:0-11295 GCA_043731445.1 Gammaproteobacteria bacterium
TGATATCAGCCTGCTTGTAGGCGGGCCGGATGGCTTGGCGGAAAACTGTCTCACACGTGCAGACCGGGCATGGTCACTCTCAAAACTCACACTTCCCCACGCAATGGTACGCATCGTACTGACTGAGCAGATTTACCGTGCCTGGAGCTTGCTGAACAAGCATCCCTATCATCGTGCCGGTTAACAGGAATTTTTTTCCTGTGACGCTGCTTCGGGTATAGTGGAAAAATGACACAGGCTCCCCGGTTATGAGTGCAGAAATCCTTATCAATGTGACCCCCCACGAGACCCGCGTCGCGGTCGTGGAGAATGGCGTGCTACAGGATGTTTTTATCGAGCGCACGCGTAAGCGCGGCCTCGTCGGTAACATTTACAAGGGCCGGGTGGCGCGGGTACTGCCCGGGATGCAAGCCGCTTTTGTGGAAATTGGCTTGGCGCGGGCGGCGTTCCTGCACGCGTCTGATGTGCAAGAGGGTAGTATGGTGCGTAACCCGGGCAAGGGAGAACCGGATAGTTCAAGCAGCGCAGAAGCCAGTGATACTCTAGCCGAGCTGGACAGTAACGAAAGTAAAAATAAAAAACTCGTCGAACCGATCAGCGCATTGCTGCGTGAAGGTCAGGAAATAGTGGTGCAGGTGGTGAAGGATCCGATTGGCACGAAAGGTGCCCGCCTCACCATGCAGCCATCTATTCCCTCCCGTTATCTGGTGTTTGTGCCGAACACGCGTCACATAGGCATTTCGCAGAGGATTGAGGAGCCACTGGAACGGCAGCGTCTTAAAGAAGTTGTCAGTGACTTCATGACGAAGTCGAACGAGGGTGGCTATATTCTGCGCACTGCGGCTGAAGGCGTAAGCGCAGAAGATTTGCGTGCCGACATGGAATTTTTGCACAAACTGTGGCAGTCCATCGAGGAACGCGCGCGCAACGAGCCGGCAGAGACTGTCATCCATGAAGACTTGCCACTGGTGATGCGCACCATGCGCGATTTGGTACGCATGGAGATCGAGAAGATACGCATTGATTCACGCGAGACCTATCAGCGCGTGCTCAAATTCGCCACTAAATTTATGGCCGAGATGGTGCAACGCATCGAGCATTACCCAGGGGAGCGCCCGGTTTTTGATCTTTACGGTATCGAAGATGAAATCCAAAAAGCGCTGGAGCGCAAGGTACAGCTCAAATCGGGCGGCTATCTCATCATTGACCAGACCGAAGCTCTGACTACCATTGACGTTAACACCGGCGCCTTCGTCGGGCATCGCAATCTGGAAGAGACCATCTTTACCACCAATCTTGAGGCCGCACAGGCGATAGCCCGTCAATTGCGCCTGCGCAATCTGGGCGGAATCATTATTATTGATTTCATTGATATGCAGGATCCGGAGCACCGGCGTCAGGTATTACGTGCCTTGGAGAAGAGCCTGGAGCGGGATCACACCAAAACCCATATCAGCGGGGTATCTGCGCTGGGGCTGGTGGAAATGACGCGCAAACGCACGCGTGAAAGCCTGGCGCACATCCTGTGCGAACCTTGTGGAACCTGTAAAGGACGCGGTACCCTAAAGAGTGCAGAAACGGCGTGTTATGAAATTTTCCGCGAAATTCTACGTGCCGTCCGCCAGTTTGACGCACAAAAATATCTGGTACTGGCTTCGCAGGAAGTGGTAGATATGTTGCTGGATGAAGAGTCCACCAGTGTAGCGGAGCTGGAAGAATTTATCGGCAAGCCCATCAAATTGCAGGTCGAATCGCTCTACAGCCAAGAGCAATATGATGTGGTGCTGACATAAAACGCAATTAATACGGAGTATAAGGGCAAGATTTGCGGTCAAAGCGCGAACTCTTGCGCTGAACTTCCTACTATAAACCGGGTAACAGGACCATCCCATGCGGCTAGCCGTACGCTATACAGGTTTTATACTGATCGCGCTGCTGATTGTGGCGGCGCTACTGATGGGCACGCTGCGCATGCTCATGCCGATGGTTGGCCAATACCGCGCCGAGATAGAACAGCAGCTCAGCACATCTCTTAACCTGCCGCTTAAGATAGGCGAACTTACTGGAAGCTGGGAGGGTTTTCATCCTCAGCTTTATCTTAAAGATGTCAGTTTATTAAATGCGGACAAGACGCAGACCTTGCTACACCTGGACGAGGCGTGGGTGGGCATTAATATCCCTGTTTCGTTGCTGCATGGCCAAGTCGAAGGTAGCCGTTTAAAAGTATCCGGCACGACCCTGTCCATCCTGCGCGGTACCGATGGCGTGATTAGTCTTGAAGGATTCGGGAATGAAAAATCCAACTTTCTGGACTGGTTACTCGGTCAGCGCCAGCTGCAACTTGAAAAAAGCCATGTTGCCTGGACCGATCAAAAGCTAGGGCGTGAGCGTGTAGAGTTTACCGTCGCGAGTCTGCAGTTGAAAAATCATCATCTGGGCAGACATGAAATAAACGGTGCGGTTTCTCTGGGAGATTCGCACCAGCAAAGCCTCGCATTCAATATGGATTTTAGAGGCGATATAAAGCAACCCAGGGAATGGGACGGCACATTTTCCACGGAGGGAAGTGCAGTACAAGTCGGGCCATGGCTGAGTCAGTTAGCAATAGCAGGTGTAAACCTCAAACAGGGCAGCGCCGATTTTAAACTCTCTGGCGCAGGCAAGAACGCCCAGTTGACGGGGCTGGAAGGCGAGATAAGGGGTCGTGATCTCAGCCTCAGCGGTCAAGCTGATCAAACGCTAGCCATAAAGAGTGCGCACGGGCAACTCGTCTGGCAGCGCCAGGCACAGGGTTGGGAGCTTGACGTAGCGCGGTTTGTAATGCAGAGAGATACCGCACTTTCGATACCCAGCCAGTTCAAGATTGTGAGCACTACCATATCTGATCATCGCCTGGATGCCAGCTTCAATCAGGTGCGTTTGGAAGATGCCGTACCCCTGTTCTTGATGAGTCCCAACTTACCAGCCACTAGCCGCGATGCCTTAAGTACCGCACAGCCGCGCGGTGAAATGCACGACATTCATGTGCGCTTGCAGAGTGAAGATACTACGCTGACACCCACCAATACAAAACTGACCATTGAAGCACGCTTGGCGGGTGTGACTGCGCAAGCCTGGAAAAAATTTCCAGCGGTAGTGAATGTCAGCGGCATGCTACACGCTGATCCGCAGGCCGGCATGCTCGATCTCGCTAGCCATACCAGCAAACTCGACTTTCCGAAGATTTTCAGTGCACCTCTGGATATCGCCAGTGCGACCGGACGCTTAAGCTGGCAAAAGAGCGCAGAGGGGTGGCAGTTCGCGGCTAAGGATATCAAGCTCAGCAATGCTGATGTAAGCACCAAGTTTAGCGGAGATTTGGCGCTCCCAGTGGACGGAAGCTCTCCGATGCTGAATCTAGAGGCGCAATTTGACAATGGCGATGCAGCTAAAATAGTGCGCTATCTGCCCATCAATCTGGTGCATGAAAATGTCATTCACTGGTTTGAGACTGCTGTAGTAAACGGACATATCTCCTCTGGCAGTGTATCTGCTCACGGGCACCTCAAAGACTTGTTTGTTGCAGGACAATCAAATTTTGATGCGCACTTTGATGTAAGCGATGGTGTGCTGAATTACCATCCTGATTGGCCACAAGTTACCCAACTCGAGGCGACTGTAAGCTTTAAGGGTCCCAACGTGGAAGTACAGACTACGCGAGGAAAAATTTACGATGCTGAGTTGCTGGAGACGCACGCAAGCATCGCAGACTTGTCCTCTCATGAGGCAGAGCTTAGCTTGCAGGGAAAGGTGCGCAGTAGCAGCGCTGATGCACTCCGCTTTATTAAAGAAAGCCCGCTTAAAAACAGGTTTGCCGGTTTTATCGAAGACGTCACCGCAAGCGGTAATAGTCTGGTGGACCTGGATTTACGGGTTCCTTTAACAAAACACGATGATCAGTTACGTCCTGTTACTGTGAAGGGTACGGTGGCGCTCAGTGAAACCAACTTACGCTTGGCGAATAAGGCCAAGGTCAGCGGTATCGAACTTGGCGGCATTAATGGCACGCTAAACTTTACTGAAGCGGGTGTCACCGGTGACGATATCACTGCAAAGCTATTTGATGAACCCGTACATCTTGCGATTCATAGTGAGCGCGACGCAGAGCAAGGGCCAGTAAAGGGTGTAGCGGTGATTGAAGCGCGTTCAACTATCAGCATCGCTGAGCTGGCTAAGCAGCTGCTCAAGTTTCAGCCCGATGCCAATCCTGTATTGTTGGATCACCTGCAGGGCAAGGCCGACTGGGCTGGGACATTGCGCCTGGCTGAATCTCCTGAGGGAAAGAGCGGAGGCTCGCTGACAGTACAATCGAATCTGCAGGGCATGTCGGTAGACTTGCCTGAGCCACTGAAAAAATCTGCCGATGAGATCTTACCCTTGGTCATTCAGACAAACTTAACAGATGAGCAAAACCACCGCTACATGGTGAGTTATGGTGAACGTGTTCATAGTGTCTTCGAAGTAGCGCAGTCGGATAATAATTGGGAAATTCAACGTGGCGAAGTGCATTTGGGTAAGGGGAATGTTGCTTTACCTGCGCAGGGTTTGCGCATTACGGGTGATCTCCCCCATTTTTCGTGGGATGCCTGGAAAGGATTGCTAGATGGAGGTAAGGATACGCAACCTGGCTTGATCCAGAAGTTTGATGGGGTAGACGTGCGTATCGGCGCATTGCAAGCGTTTGGGCAAAACTTTGCTAGCATGCATATGCAGGCTAATAAAAAAGGCCAAGATTGGTCAGTGGCTTTGGACAGTGAGCAACTAGCGGGTATTTTACATTTCCCTCATGCCCCTGAGGCTGCTTGGGCTATGGAGTTTGAGCGTTTACATCTGGCGAAAAGCGAATCGGACAAAAAACGTGATTATGATCCCCGCCAGTGGCCGGCACTGCGCATTACCAGCAAGAGCTTTAAGTACGGGGATCTGGATCTCGGCGAACTTGCGCTGGAAACCTCGAAGCAGCCCAATGGATTGCATATCGAGCAATTAAAATTCATCTCCCCCACGATGGGCGTCAATGGACAGGGTGATTGGGAGATCAATAGCAACCAACAGACTTCCCGCTTTGAAGTAAAGGTACACGGTGAGGAGATAGATAAGATACTGGAGACCTTCGGCTATTCATCCAATAATATCAAGGGTGGGGCGACCCACATTGAGCTCGCTGCGAACTGGGCTGGTGCGCCTATGGATTTTGCCTTGGAACGGCTGAATGGCACGTTGGCGTTGGACATTGAAAAAGGCCGCTTCCTCGATATTGAGCCAGGCGCTGGGCGTATATTCGGGCTATTAAGCCTGCAAGCTTTACCGCGCCGCTTCAGCCTGGATTTCAGCGACTTTTTCAGAAAGGGCTTCGCCTTTGATCATGTGACCGGTGAGTTCAATTTAAAAGATGGCAACGCCTACACTGATAATTTAATCATGCTGGGTCCTTCGGCGGTGATCCGTGTGCAGGGAAGAACGGGGCTTGCCGCCCAGGATTATGACCAAATCGTGACGGTAAAATCACACTTTGGTGATAGCTTGGCGCTAGCCGCCGCCGTAGCTGGCGGGCCAGCCGGAGCCGGGGTAGGCGCCGTAATACTGCTGGCCCAGAAATTATTTGAGTCTGATAACAGTAATCTTAAAGGCCCACAATACACTGTCAGGGGTTCTTGGGCCGCCCCGGTCGTAGAGCCAGTATCGGATAAAAAGTCTGCTGAAACAAGTAATTAGACTGTAGGGAGAGTTGGTCGGTAAGGCTATATATACTCAGTGTTGAGTTAGGATTGTCTCAAGCAGATTTAGCATACGGATATTCAGGGTAATGTATTAGTCGAACCTTATAAACTCCCTATTTAGGACAAGAGCATGTGATAATTTAAAAAATCTGCTAAAATTTAGTACGGTCTTGGTGGATAAGGCTGCTTGTTAACAATTTAAATTACTCGAGGAAATATAAAAATGAAACAGAAGATTTTGATTGCCGCAATGATGGTCTTGGCCTTAACCGCTTGCAAGAAGCATGAAGATGCGATGGCCCCGTCTGGTGATGCGATGGGTAAGGCTGGTGATGCAATGGCCCCTGCCGCGCCCGCTGGCGATGCAATGGCTCCTGCCGCGCCCGCTGGTGATGCAATGGCCCCTGCCGAACCTGCTAAGTAAGAGATCGTTGCTACCACGAGGGCTATAGTTTTCTATAGCTTAAGTAGTGCAGGAGATGTAAGTATGAGGATAGCCTAGCTATCTTCGTAGCCCGTCCTGCTGATCTGGTGGCATAGTTGTTGCCCAGATAAGCTTAACGGGCTATACCATCCTTAAATGCTCCAAGGGGTGCGTACAGCATGAGAGAGGTGCGGGTCAGATGTGACCCGCACCCGATCTTTTGTGCGAGGGTGTGCGTGGATAAGCCTTATTACTTTACATAAGAGCCATACTCCACTAGCGGGTATGACCTGAATCGAGGGATAGGCTAATGAAAAATTCTATTTTGATTGCGAGCTTGGTAACGCTGGGCTTGGCCGCTTGTGGCCAGCAAGATGATACCATCGCCGCAACGAGTACAACTTCTCAGGTAACCCCGCCAGCAAAGGCACCAACCCCAGCGACTGCAGTGCAGGCAACAGGTACGCAAACTGCGCAGCCAACACTTCCCGTAAAGTCAGTTGCTGCACCGATTACTCCTCCAACGACTGCAGCAGTACCCGCGCAAATACCTGCGGGTAAACCTGTGGCGGAGACTACTGCACCGGTTACTCAAACTGTACTGGCAGCAAATGTTCTGAGCGTAGAAGAAGGTAAGGCTCTGGCGAAGAAAAGTGGTTGTTTTGCCTGTCACGCGGCTACATTTGACAGGTTTGTGATTGGGCCACCCTGGAATGAGGTGGGCAAGAAATACAAGGGCGACCCTTCTGCGCACGATAACCTGATTAAATGGGTGCATACCGGTGGTACGGGCCGCTGGGGATCGGCAGTGATGCCTCCCTATTCACCGCGTGTATCTGATAGTGAAATTGAACAGCTAGTGGATTTTGTGCTATCGCTACCCAAGTCTTGATGGCTTGATGAAGAGTGGCGCGAAAATAACAAATAAACTTTAAACCCCGTCAACGGACCAACATTTGAGGATGCAATGAAATATTCTATTTTGATTAGTGCTTTATTGGCAGTTACCCTTACGGCTTGTCAGGATGAGGAGCGCGGTAAAACGGTGGCTTCACCCACTCCAGATCAACTCACCCCCGTACCGCCTGCAGAGCCAGCTCCTGCACCTCAGGCAGCTGCCCCGGCGGCAGCTCCAGCAGACGTTGCCCCCGCTGCTGAAGCCACTGCTCCAGCAGTAGATGGTGCCGCCGCGCCTGCTACTGGCGAGACGGCTGCGCCGGCTCCGGAGACTGCTACTACTGCAGCCGCCGAGACTGCCACCCCAGAAGCTGCTGCTCCTGCTGTACCCGCAGCAAGCGGCGGTGCTGTGAATATGGAAGCTGGCATGGCGTTGGCAAAATCCAGCGGCTGTTTTGCTTGCCACAATATTGAACAAAAGCGCGTCGGTCCGGCCTGGAACGACGTCAGTACCAAATACAAAGGCGATGCTGGTGCCAAAGCAAATTTGGTTAGTTGGGTACACAAAGGTACTGCGGGGGATGGTAAGGGTCCTGGCAGCCGTTGGGGCTTTGGTGTAATGCCTGCGTACTCGCCGCGCGTAAGCGATGCCGATATCGACACACTGGTGGATTTTATCCTATCGCTCAAGAAGTAAAATTTTGCAGTCGTTTCTCCCCACGAAAGCCAGCTAAAAGCTGGCTTTCGTTCTATATGAGAGCGCAATTTTTCGTCGTTTACCTAGGGCTGGACTGTAAAATGGGCGTAATGGAAAGTGTTGACTACGGCACGTGACAGTTCTCAAGCATATCCGTAATTTCTCGATCATCGCCCACATTGATCATGGCAAGTCCACGTTGGCGGATCGCTTCATCCAGCTATGCGGTGGATTAACCGAACGCGAGATGTCGGCGCAGGTGCTGGACTCGATGGACTTGGAGCGCGAGCGCGGCATCACTATCAAGGCCCAGAGTGTTGCGCTTAATTATCACGCTCTGGATGGCAACACCTATCAGCTGAATATGATTGATACGCCCGGCCATGTAGATTTTTCCTATGAGGTATCGCGTTCGCTGGCCGCGTGTGAGGGCGCCTTGCTTGTGGTGGATGCTGCGCAAGGTGTGGAAGCGCAGAGTGTTGCCAACTGCTATACCGCCATCGAGCAGGGTCTGGAAGTCCTGCCGGTACTGAACAAGATAGATCTACCTTCCGCAGAACCCCAGCGCGTCATTAAAGAGATCGAAGAGATTATCGGTATACATGCGGATGATGCTCTGCATGTCAGCGCCAAGACCGGCCTGGGCGTGGCGGAGCTGCTGGAGGAATTGGTCGCCAGAATTCCTCCGCCGGAGGGCGATGTGGATGCCCCCCTACAGGCGCTAATCATAGATTCCTGGTTCGATAATTTTGTCGGCGTGATCTCGTTGGTGCGCGTGATGCACGGCAGCCTCGCACCCAAACAAAAAATTCAAGTGATGTCCACCGGCCGGAGTTTTCAGGTGGAGAAGGTGGGGATCTTTACGCCCAAGCGCCAGGAGAAAGATAGCCTCAAGGCGGGTGAGGTGGGTTATGTGATCGCAGGAATTAAAGAGATCAATGGTGCCCCGGTAGGCGACACGCTTACCCACCCCGAACGCCCAGCCAAGACTCCACTTGCAGGGTTCAAGGCGGTGCAACCGCAGGTATTTGCCGGCCTGTTTCCCATAGACGGCGAAGACTATGAAGCCTTCCGCGAAGCCCTTTCCAAATTGCGTTTGAATGACGCGGCCTTGTATTACGAACCCGAAACTTCACAGGCGCTGGGTTTTGGGTTTCGTTGTGGTTTTCTGGGCATGTTGCACATGGAAATTGTGCAGGAACGCCTGGAGCGTGAATATGATCTGAACCTTATTAGCACTGCTCCCACGGTGGTGTATGATGTGCTCACGACCAAGGGTGATCTGTTACATATTGATAATCCCGCTAAGCTTCCGGCGGTGAATTACATCGCGGAAATGCGTGAGCCTATCATCGAGGCACACATACTGGTGCCGCCACAGTATTTGGGTAATGTGATTAGCCTGTGCATTGAAAAGCGTGGTGTGCAGAAAAATATGCAATACATGAGTAATCAGGTCGCGTTGACCTATGAGCTGCCCATGAATGAAGTGGTCATGGATTTTTTTGATCGCCTGAAGTCGGTAAGCCGTGGTTACGCCTCCCTGGATTATAAGCTCACCCGCTTTCAGCCCGCGGATCTGGTTAAGCTTGATATTTTGATTAACGGTGAGCGTGTGGATGCCTTGTCACTGATCGTGCATCGTGACCAGAGCTTCACACGGGGCCGCGAGCTTACCGAAAAGATGAAAGAGATTATCCCGCGACAGATGTTCGAGGTAGCCATTCAGGCGGCCGTAGGTGCTCATGTTATCGCGCGACAAACTGTCAAAGCCTTGCGCAAAAACGTCACGGCAAAGTGCTATGGCGGCGATATCACACGCAAGCGCAAGCTGTTGGAAAAACAAAAAGCCGGTAAAAAACGCATGAAGCAGGTGGGGACTGTGGAGATTCCGCAGGAAGCATTTTTGGCGGTATTACATGTAGGAAAGAAATAAGGAACGCTTCAGATGAGTTTTGATTTTGCAGCTATCCTGGTGATGGCAACTTTGGTGACTGGCATCATTTGGCTGGTGGACATCATGCTCTGGGCTCCGGCTAGAGGGCAGCAGCGGCAGCGTTTGATTACCGCTGGTGCTGATAGTGAAAAAATAGCAGACTCTATTAGAGAACCGTTGCTAGTCGAGTATGCCCGTGCCTTTTTCCCGGTGATTCTTGCGGTACTGGTGCTGCGTTCATTTATCGTCGAACCGTTTCGCATTCCCTCCAATTCCATGATGCCAACTTTACTAACTGGTGATTTTATCCTGGTTAATAAATTTACTTATGGCATACGTTTGCCTGTGATAGATAAAAAGATTATCGCAATAAATGAGCCGAAACGCGGCGACGTCATTGTATTTCGCTATCCTAATGACCCTTCAATTGACTATATCAAGCGCGTGGTGGGTCTTCCCGGCGACCACATCAGCTATCACCAGAAGACATTGCGTATCAATGGCGAGACCATATCGCAAGAGCCAGTGGGGACGTATACAGGAGTGGGCGCAAGCGCAGTAATGACCGGGGCTAGTCTAAGTCTGGAAAAGCTAGGCACGGTGGAGCATTCTATCCTGATCCGGCCCGGCCAGCTTTCGCCGGAGGGTGATTATACCGTACCGCTGGGAGAGTACTTTGCCATGGGGGATAACCGCGACAACAGCAGCGATAGCCGCGTATGGGGTTTTGTTCCGGAACAGAATCTGGTGGGGAAGGCTTTTTTGATATGGATGAACTGGGATTTGACTAATCCCAATGGCGTCATAGGCTGGAAGCGGATGGGTTCCAGCATAGAGTAAGCTAACAAAGACAACAGGAGGTGGCGTTATGAACAGCAAAAATAAACAAAGCGGCATGACCTTTATAAGTCTGGTTGTTGTACTGCTGGTGCTGGGTTTTTTTGTTTTGCTTACATTGAGATTATTTCCCTTGTATATGGACCAGTTTCAAGTGCGGACATCCATGGAGTCGCTGAACACCCAGCCGGAAATCGGTAGTGATTCTCCTCAGGAGATTCAAAAGTTACTTATCGGACGTTTGGCTATTAACGATGTGGATGATGTTGTCGGTCCAAAAAATATTGTGATTGAGCGCAGCAATGCAGGGACGAGTCTGACCGTTAAATATGAAGCGCGCAAAACTATTTTTGGGAATGTGGATGTTGTGGTTACCTTTGACAAGACGGTGAACCTAAAACGTTGAGACCACTAGATAGCCTGTGCAGAGAGATTGGCTACACGTTTGCGAACGCCAAGTTGCTGGAAGCGGCATTGACTCACCGCAGTGCGGGCAGCGTCAATAACGAACGCATGGAGTTCCTGGGCGATGCCATTCTAAATTTCACCATTGGTGCTGAACTGTATGGACGTTTTGCACAAGCCAATGAGGGTGAGTTGAGTCGATTACGGGCTAGTCTGGTAAAGGGTGAAACTTTGGCGGAGCTCGCCCGTGAGTTGCAGCTGGGCGACTATCTTAAGTTGGGGCAGGGCGAACTTAAAAGCGGTGGTTATGCCCGGGAATCCACATTGGCCGATGCATTAG
>JAYTIZ010000096.1:0-6752 GCA_043731445.1 Gammaproteobacteria bacterium
GTGGCTATCATCTCCTGGTCGGACGCGATATCGAAGACAGATTAGGATTTCAACGACTCATTACCGATAGCCTGCTCTGGGCGCTCGCGATCACTATCGTACTCAGCATGGTAGGTGGGCTGCTGATGAGCCGTAATATGCTGCGCCGCGTGGACGCCATTGACCGCGCCAGTCGAACCATCATGCAGGGCGATCTCGCACAGCGTATGCCGATCCGCGGCACGGGTGACGAGTTTGACCGCTTGGCCGGACAACTCAATGAAATGCTGGATCAGATCGAGCAACTCAATATTGGCATGCGCACCGTCGTAGACAGTGTTGCGCATGATCTACGCGGACCACTCACTCATCTTAAGAGTCATATCGAGCTGACATTGTTGGGCAAGCCCGATCTCGATAATTACCGGATTGGGCTCGATACCGCACTCGCTGCGGCCGATCGCATCCACACCACCTTCGACGCCTTGCTGCGCATCGCTCAAGCCGAGGCCGGCGCGGTAGCCATGGAGGATCTGGATTTAGGTGTGCTGGTGCAAGGCGTAACAGATCTCTATGAGCCGATAGCTGACGAGCGCAATATCGGCGTGGATGTCTATACCGAACCCAAGACCTGGATTACCGGCAACCGCGATCTACTCGCCCAGGCAGTTGCTAACCTATTGGATAACGCCATCAAGTACACGCCTGGCGGCGGCAAGATCAAACTTGAGGTGAAAACTGACACTGGTCATGTCCAGCTTATACTCAACGACACGGGACCGGGTGTCGCGGCACAGGATCGCGCACGCGTGCTGGAACGTTTTGTGCGCCTTGACGACAGCCGGACAACACCGGGCAGCGGCCTGGGACTTAGCTTGGTCGCCGCCGTTGCAAAACTGCATCGTGCAAGCCTGGAGCTAGGCGGTAGCACCAACGGCCTGCGCGTGATATTAACCTTCCGCGCAGCTCTATCTCACTCATAAACACTTTCTTTCGGCCAAAAAAACGGCCCGTGTCGGAAAGACACGAGCCGCTGATACTACTCCAGTGACTGTTTGTTAGTTATGAACTCTACACAAACAAGCTCTGCTTAGATTGAACTTTAGTGAGCCATGGCCGGCTGGGTCATGACCGGCTTCACACCCAGATCAGCCAGGGCGTTACGCAGGTCGTGGCTGCCTTTCTTGAAATTACCTGCGGCGCATAACTTCTCACCGGCGTCCCGATCCTTTTTAGCATCATTGATCTTTGCTGCTTTGTCATGGGTAGGCAATGCATCATCGAACTGCTTGATCAGCGAGTCGCAAGTGCCTTTATCGGCGGCAGGATGTTTGGCTGTTGCGGCAAAACCAGTGCTTGCCAGGGTCAAAGCCAGCACTGCGGTGGTAGCAATAAGTATTTTCTTCATGGGGTATTCCTCTGTTGGTTAGGTTGATGTAACAAGGCTGTCTGGCCCTGTTTAAACGTCCGTATTGACGTGAACATCAATCTACGCCGGTATACCTTGCCGTCCTGTTACCAACACATTAATTCGATGTAATAATTCAAGCACTAACCATTAAAAAACTAAGACTTAAGAATGTAGTCCGCCCCACAATAGGGACATTTGGCCTTGCCCGTTGCTTCTACCGCTAAATAGACCCGTGGGTGGGAATTCCACAAACTCATGCTTTCCATCGGGCAATGCAATGGCAGATCGGCACGCGTGACCTCATAACAGTTCTGTGCATTCGGTTCTGAGTAGTGGGAAGGCGAAGAATTAGAATTTTGCGTTGCCACGTACTTTCTCCAATGCATTGTTAAAAAAGTAGACCACGATCCTGCTGCTAAACAAGGGTTAGCCACTCAGGATGCTCTTTGCGCCGCCCATGCACCTGGTCGAAATACATGGTCTGTAATCGTTCCGTGATCTCGCCGCGCCCGCCCAGACCAATGCGTCGTCCATCCAGTTCGCGGATCGGAGTAACTTCGGCTGCCGTGCCGCTGAAGAAAGCTTCATCAGCGATGTAGACTTCGTCGCGCGTAATACGCTTTTCTACCACTTTTAGGCCGATCTCGGCGGCGAGCGTGAAGATCGTGTCACGCGTAATGCCATCTAGCGCCGAGGTCAGATCGGGTGTGTACAGCACACCGTCACGCACGATAAAAATATTTTCGCCACTGCCTTCGGCAACGAAGCCTTCCACATCGAGTAACAGTGCTTCATCAAAACCGCAGGCCAGCGCTTCGCGCAACGCCAGCATGGAATTCATGTAGTTGCCATTGGCCTTCGCTTTACACATGGTCACGTTGACATGATGACGGGTAAATGAAGACGTCTTGATGCGGATGCCTTTCTCCAAACCTTCTGCGCCCAGATACGAACCCCACGACCAGGCCGCGGTAATGGCATGTACTTTGAGATTATCGGCACGCAGGCCCATCCCTTCCGAACCATAGAAACACATGGGGCGGATGTAGGCTGACTCCAGCTTATTCTCGCGCACCGCAGCGCGTGCAGCTTCGAACAGTGCGGGCTTATCGTAAGGCATGGTCATGCCCAGAATATGGGCCGAGCGGAACAAGCGGTCTATGTGTGCCTGTAAACGGAAAATGGCCGTGCCTTGTGCTGTCTTGTAGGCGCGGATGCCTTCAAACACTCCCATACCGTAGTGCAGGGTGTGCGTTAGCACATGCACCTTAGCATCGCGCCAGTTTACCAGCTTACCGTCAAACCAGATGACGCCGTCGCGATCATCCATTGTCATGCTGAGTCTCCTGTTTTTCCATTAAATCCTTCCAAATTCGTTTAACTACCGCCCGGTACTCGGCAAACTCTTCTTCATTTGCATATGCGGACTCTTCCTGTAATGCAAAACGGTGCACTGCAGCACGGTAAGCACGGTAGGCGTCACTCAAACACTGACTATCTCGTGCGTTTGTCAGACCCGCATCGGCAAGTTTCTGCAACAGACGGATAGTATCCGGGAATTCGAGCAATGCGGGGTGATCGTGCGCCCACAACAAGACGCTATATTGCACCATAAATTCGATGTCAGCGATACCTCCCCTACCCTGCTTGAGATCAAATAATCCCGCGCTATCCTTGCCCAGGGCCTCGCGCATCCGCTCGCGCATAGCGCGCACTTCTGCCTGCAGGACCGCACGGTCACGCGTCCGGCTCAGGATTTCCCAGCGCAGACTGAGGAATTGTGTTGCAACAGTGTCCCCTGCACCCTGTTCGCGGTCTGTTTCCGCGATCACCCGGGCGCGTACCAGTGCTTGATGTTCCCAAGTCCAGGCCTGGGTGCGTTGGTAATCGGCAAAGCTCTCCAGGCTACTCACTAACAATCCAGATGCCCCGCTAGGTCGCAAGCGCACATCCACTTCGTAGAGCACACCTGCCGGGGTATGCGCACTGAGAATATGGATGATGCGCTGGCCCAGCCGCGCGAAAAACACTGCATTGTCTATCGCCTTCGGCCCTGCGGTACATTGCTGCTCACCCGCACTATCATGTAAAAAAACAATATCCAGATCAGAACCATAGCCCAGTTCAATACCACCCAGCTTGCCATAGGCCACGATAGCGAAGCACGGCTGATAAGTCCGGGCATTCAAGAGGCAGCGCGGTTTACCATGCTTGGCTGCAAGATGGCGCCAAGCGATATGCAATACTTCTTGCAAGACCACTTCAGCAATCGCGGTGAGGTGATCGCTTACTACCATCAGTGGCAACGCACCGGCTATATCAGCTGCCGCAACGCGCAGCACATGAACCTGCTTGAAATGCCGCAAGCTCTCCATCTGCTGTTCCAGATCATGCTCAGGAATACGGGCGAGATTTTCACGCAGCTCATTTTCCAGGCTAGCTTTATCCAAAGGTGCATATAAACGACGCGCATCCAGCAACTCGTCCAGCAGTAAAGGTTGATGCGTGAGCAAGGCGCTGATCCAGGGGCTTGCGGCACAGAGCTTGACCAACTGTGACAAGGCCAGTGGGTTTTCAATCAACAAAGCGAGATACGTGGTGCGTTGTGCGATGGCTTCCAGCAGATTGGCCGAGCGGGCCAAAGTAGCCTGAGGATTTGCGGATTGTCCTGCCGCCGCAATCAGCAAGGGCATCAGACTATCCAACAGTTCACGCCCATGCTCAGTCAGCGCGCGATAGCTATAGCTCTCACGCAATTGGCCGAGTAATCGCAGGGCTTCTTCGGTATCAGCAAAACCCAGCTCATCGAGCAAGCTATGCGCGTGCGCTTCGTCTACACTGCCCCGCCATACTCCTGCTAAGTCTTGCGTAGTCAACGTGGTACCGGTCTGCTCTAGCTGCGGGGCCGCAAAGACCTGTTCGAAATGACTATGCACGCGCTTGCGATGCATGTTCAACACCGCCGCAAAGCTATTCCAATCAGGGTAGTTCATCGCCAAGGCCAGGCGCAGACGATCCAGTTCATCACCAGGCAATGCGTGGGTCTGCTGGTCAGCGGCCTCTTGCAGGCGATTTTCCACGCGGCGCAGAAAAACATACGCAGCCTTCAGCTCTTGAATCACGTAGTCCGGCAAATGCTCGGCCTTAGCAAGCATGTCCAACACTTTCAGGATAGCCGTCTCCTGCAAACGTGTATCGCGCCCGCCGCGAATCAGCTGAAACACCTGACCAATAAACTCCACCTCGCGTATCCCACCCTCGCCGAGCTTGATATTGTCCACCATCCCTTTGCGGCGCATTTCCTGACTAATCAGTTCCTTCATGCGGCGCAAAGCTGCAAGCGCATTGAAATCCAGATAACGGCGGTACACAAAGGGACACAGACTGGTCAGCAGACGCTCACCTTGCGCCCGGTCACCGGCGATAATACTGGCCTTGATCAGGGCGTAGCGTTCCCACTCGCGACCGTGAGTCTGGTAGTAATCTTCCAGTGCCGCGAAGCTCAGTGCCAGTGGACCACTCTCACCAAATGGACGCAGGCGGGTATCTACACGAAATACGAAGCCCTGCTCCGTGATGGTGTCCAATACATGAATTAGCCGCTGCGCCAGGCGGATGAAAAATTCCTCATTACTGATACGCCGCCGCTTGCCGCGCGTCTCACCGTCATCTGGATAAGCAAAAATTAGATCAACATCAGAAGAAAAATTGAGCTCTCCAGCACCCAGCTTGCCCATACCAATGACGATAAGCGCTTGTGCCTCGCCTTGAGCATTGTGCGGTGCGCCCAGTTCCAGTGACTGCCAGCGGTGCAGTTTTTGTAGCGCCGCATCAACACAGGCTGCGGCAAGTCTGGAAAGCTCAGCGAGTGTTTCCTCAACATCCGCCCAGCCCGCAAGATCACGCCAAGCGATACGCAACATCTCGCGCTGCCGCACTTCACGGAGCACTTTATTTAACTCTGCTTCGTCTTTGACCTGAGCAAGAGCGAACTGTAATTTGCTCTTATACTCATCCACTGCATAATCAATACGCAGATCACCCGTGCGCAGTAAATCAGAAAAAATATCGGGATGCCGAATACAGCTCTGCGCTACAAAGTCGCTGGCAGCCCAGACACGATATAAAATATTTAATAGATCGGGGTGTTGTAGCGGTGCTAGTTTTGCTTCCACAGCAGCTTCGACATACGACTGCCAGTCGCGCTCAAGCTGCGCGCGTAACTCTGGTGGGAAGTTGTCCAAATTATTTTTATGTGCAGCCATTCGATTCATTGATAAAAATATAACTCGCTCAAGCGCTCTCGGTAGTCATTAAGCTTACCGCAATAGCACAAAAAAAAGCCCCCTTTGTTGCCAAAGGAGGCTTTTAGATTTACTGCGATAAAACGACTTACATCATGCCGCCCATACCGCCCGGATCAACCATATCCTTTATTTGCTTTTCATCCGGCAGTTCAGCAATCATGGCTTCAGTGGTCAGCATCAACCCGGCTACGGACGCCGCATTCTGCAGGGCAGTGCGGGTTACCTTAGTCGGATCAATAACACCCATCGCTACCATGTCACCGTATTCGCCGCTGGCGGCGTTGTAACCATAATTGCCCGTACCACCGGCAACCTTATCCAGCACCACGGAACCTTCCGCACCGGCATTGATAACGATCTGGCGCAGCGGCTCTTCCATGGCGCGACGTGCGATCTGGATACCTACGTTCTGATCCTCGTTATCACCTTTCAGCTTCGCCATGCCTTTCAGGGCACGTACCAGAGCGACACCGCCGCCCGGCACGACACCTTCTTCGACGGCTGCACGTGTAGCATGCAAGGCATCTTCGACACGCGCTTTCTTTTCTTTCATTTCCATCTCACTACCGGCGCCAACTTTTACGACGGCGACACCACCGGCGAGCTTGGCAACACGTTCCTGTAGCTTTTCTTTATCGTAATCAGAGGTAGACTCTTCGATCTGATTGCGGATCAGCTTGATACGGCCTTGAATATCTTCAGCCTTGCCACCACCGTCAATAATGATGGTGTTCTCTTTACTGACCGTCACTCGCTTGGCAGAACCCAGGTCATCTAACGTGACTTTTTCCAGACTCAAGCCTAGTTCCTCGGCAATGAAATTAGCGCCGGTCAGGGTAGCGATATCCTGCTGCACAGCTTTGCGCCGCTCACCAAAGCTCGGGGCTTTGACTGCACAGACCTTAACAATGCCACGCAGAGTATTGACGACCAAAGTAGCCAGGGCCTCGCCGTCCACATCTTCGGCGAGCACCAACAAGGGGCGTCCAGCTTTCGCAACGCTTTCCAAAACGGGCAGCATCTCACGAATGTTGGAGATCTTCTTTTCATAAACC
>JAYTIZ010000097.1:0-7618 GCA_043731445.1 Gammaproteobacteria bacterium
GCCAACCTTAACGCTCAATTAGCGAAGCTCACCGAACAGCGTGACGCCGCGAGCGCCGAGGTCGCACAATTATTTGAGCAAATGAATGTGCAACGGCAGGTTAGTCAGGCCGCGTTCGCACAGGTTAAGGCTGCGGCTGATGCCGAGAACAGCGCCCTGTTAATCGCTCAACTAAGTGAACTGACTCAACAGCGCGATGCGGAACGGGCAGAGTCGCACGATCGTATCACGCAGCTTGAAGGCGCGGTGGCTGAACTCACAGCACAGCATGACAAGCTGCGTGCAGCCGATCGTACCGAACTGGCTGAGTTGGTGGAACAATTAGACGCTCAGAGCCAGACCAACCAATCCGCACTTGGTCAATTCAATGTTGCGGCAGAACAGAATGTAGCATTAACCGCTCAATTGAGCGTTGTTACCCAACAACGTGATACCGAGCGGATCGAATCGCGTGCGAAGATAACGCAATTTGAAGGCATGCTCGCTGAGCTCACTAAGCAGTATCACAGTCTCCGCATAACAGATCGTGCCGAACTGGCGAAGGAGCTTGATACACAACGTCAAGCTAACCAATCTGAGCTTGCTCAACTCAAAGCCGAGGCAGTACAAAATGCCGCACTCACTGCTCAATTAACCGAGTTAACGCAGCAGCGTGATGCTGAGCGTGCAGAGGCGCGTGCACAGATAGCGCAGTTTGAAAACACGCTGGGCGAGCTCATTCAACAGCATGATGACCAACGTGTAGCGGACCGTGCCGAGCTGGCTGAATTGACGAAACAATTGGACGCTCAGCGTCAAGCTAACCAATCTGAGCTTGCTCAACTCAAAGCCGGTGTGGTGAGTAGCGCGGAATTAACGGCTCAATTAGCCGAGTTAAAACAGCAGCGTGATGCCGAACAAGCAGATTTGCATGCCGAGATGGCGGAACTTGAAGGTGTCGCCGCAGAAAAAGCAGCGCTAGAAACGCAACTGGCCGAACTTATCAAACAGCATGACAGCCAACGTACAGTAGATCGTGCCGAGCTGGCTGAGCTTACCAAACAATTAGATATTCATCAGCACAATGCCGAAACAAAATTCGGGCAACTGGATACGCTGACAACGCAGAACACTCTGTTGAATAACAGATTGATGCAGCTGGTGAAGCAGCGGGATGGGGAACAAAGTTCTCAGCGCACCGAAATCGCCAAATTGACCAGGCAGATGGACGACGCACGTACCGAGGCAACTCAGCTTCGCGCCGAGGTGACACAGTATAAGGAGCGTGCCGGCAAGTCTGATGAACTACGGGCGCAAGTCACGGAACTCCGCAATAAACTCGTGGCTAACGAAATTGAGAAAATGGAGATTCCTCGCCCGATTACCTCAGAAGAGGTTTTTTACGCGGCGGATACGCTTTTCCAGGGAGGGATTATTCCCACCGTAGCTAATTTACATGCCAAGCTGGGCCGTGGACCACGCAGCACCATACAGGTTGAACTAGCCAGATGGCGCTTGCAGCAAACCAGACTGTAGGAAATAGTATTAACGTCGAAACTGTTAGCTGATGTGAGATTTGCAGGCTAGATGAGTTCTAGCTGCCAAGACTAAATCTGGTAGCGGGGGCAGGATTTGAACCTGCGACCTTCGGGTTATGAGCCCGACGAGCTGCCAGACTGCTCCACCCCGCACTAGACCGTCTAGTGTACGGAATTTTCATATCTTCTTCAAGTAATCTTCTACTGTTTACCGTCCCGCCGGTAGGCTTGCCCGCACGATTTCGCTACACTTGCGCGCATGTCCAAGACTAAAACCACTCCCGCTCCACACACTCCAGTAATGCAACAGTATCTGCGCATTAAGGCTGCGCATCCGAATACCTTGCTGTTCTATCGCATGGGCGATTTCTACGAACTGTTTTTTGATGACGCACGCAAAGCCGCGCGGCTGTTAGACATCACTCTCACCGCGCGTGGCCAATCCGGCGGCGAACCCATCGCGATGGCGGGCGTGCCTTATCATGCAGTGGATCCATACCTTGCCAAGCTCATAAAACTTGGCGAATCTGTTGCGCTGTGTGAACAAATCGGCGACCCCAACACCTCCAAGGGACCTGTAGAGCGGCAAGTAGTACGCATCGTGACACCAGGCACCGTTACCGATGAGAACCTGCTTGAAGAGCGTCGCGACAATTTATTAGCCGCGCTGCATCACTCCCAAAATGTCTTCGGTCTTGCGACGCTGGATTTGGGCAGCGGACGCTTCACCGTGTTGGAAGTGCCTACCCAAGAGGCATTGCAAAGTGAGTTGGAACGTTTGCGTCCAGCCGAATTATTGGTAAGTGAAGACTTACGCAACAGTAGCTTACTGGAAGGGCGGCGCGGTTTACGGCGTCAAGCGCCGTGGCATTTTGATGTTGACAGCGCGACGCGTCTGCTCAGCACGCAATTTGGTACGCGCGACCTCTCTGGATTTGGTTGCGACAACGTGCCCGCTGCTATCGCCGCAGCCGGATGCTTGTTACAATATGTACGCGACACACAGCGCGCCGCCCTGCCACATATCCGCAGCCTCAACGTCGAACGCCGCGAAGATAGCATCGTCCTCGATGCCGCAAGCCGACGCAATCTGGAACTCGAGGTAAATCTGAGTGGTGGCCATGAGTACACGCTGGCCTGGGTCATGGACCGTACCGCGACGGCGATGGGTAGCCGCTGGCTACGCCGCTGGATAGGCCGTCCGTTACGCGACCATACGCTCCTGCACGCACGCCATCATACGGTAGGTATCCTGCTGGAAAATCAGCGCTATGACGCTATCCACCCGTTACTCCGCGACATCGGTGATATGGAACGTATTCTGGCGCGTGTGGCATTAAAATCTGCGCGACCGCGCGACCTTGTCCAACTCCGCAGCGGCCTGGCTACATTGCCAGCGTTACATAAGGTGTTGCCGGACAAGGATGCGCCTTTGTTGCAAGGTTTGGCTGAAGCGATCGGCGACTACCCCGATCTGCATACCTTACTCACGCGCTCCCTCGTCGACAATCCGCCGATGGTGTTACGTGATGGTGGAGTGATTGCCACAGGTTACGATGCCGAACTTGATGAACTGCGCGCTTTACAGGAAAACGCCGGGCAATATCTGCTCGATCTGGAAACGCGTGAGCGCGCACGTACTGGTATCAGTACGCTGAAAGTAAATTATAACCGTGTGCACGGTTATTACATTGAAGTCACGCGCGCGCAATCTCAGCATGTACCGGACGACTATCAGCGCCGCCAAACCTTGAAGGGCGCAGAACGCTACATCACGCCAGAATTAAAATCTTTTGAAGACAAGGCGCTGAGCGCGAATGAACGGGCGTTGGCGCGCGAGCGAATGCTCTACGACGACTTATTAGAAAAACTGCTGCTCCTTCTTGCGCCGTTACAAACTACTGCGGCGGCACTGGCCGAGCTCGATGTGCTCACCAATCTCGCGGAGCGTGCAGACAGTCTTAACTGGTCTGCGCCGGAGCTGGTGGAAACACCTCAGTTGCTTATTGAGGCTGGGCGCCACCCTGTTGTGGAACAGGCGTTGACCACGCCCTTCGTGCCTAATGACGTGGATCTATATCCGGAGCGGCGCATGCTGATTATCACCGGACCGAATATGGGTGGCAAATCCACCTATATGCGCCAGGTGGCACTCATCACCCTGCTCGCCCACATTGGTAGTTTCGTGCCCGCCGCGCGTGCCATCATCGGCCCGATTGATCGCATCTTTACGCGCATCGGTGCGAACGACGATCTCGCCAGCGGACGTTCCACCTTCATGGTGGAGATGACCGAGACGGCGAACATTTTGCACAATGCCACTGCGCAAAGTCTGGTGTTAATGGATGAAATCGGCCGCGGCACCAGCACCTTCGACGGACTTTCACTGGCCTGGGCGTGCGCCGCACATCTAGCACGCGAGGTGCGCGCCTTCACATTATTCGCTACACACTATTTTGAATTAACCGTATTACCCGAAACGCTAGAAGGAGTTGCCAATATCCATCTTGATGCCATCGAGCACGGTGAAAGTATTGTTTTTCTCCACGCCGTAAAGGAAGGCCCAGCCAGCCAGAGTTATGGTCTGCAAGTGGCAGCGCTGGCCGGAGTACCACGCCCGGTCATCGAACAGGCCAAGGCGCGGCTAAGAGAATTAGAGGCAGGCCGTCTGTCCACTCCACACACTGCGCAGATGCCTCTTTTCTCCGCCACCACAACCAGGCACCCGCTGGTAGATGCTGTCGCGGCACTCAAACCCGATCAGCTAAGCCCCAAAGAAGCTCTGGATATCCTGTATAAACTAAAGACTCTGGCCGGAGAACCCTAAATTTGAACCGCTCGTGATGAGCTTGTCGAACCATGGGCGGCTTAAGTTCACCCTTCGACCGTTCGGCAAGCTCTCGGCTCAGGGCGAACGGCTTGGTGAAACTGAGACACCGCCCCTACACTCGCTCGCATTGTGATTGAATTATTGTTAAGATTCTTCTGTCCGTTTCTTCCCGTGCATCTACTCCTAAACCATCACGATGAAATTTTTATTCGACCTCTTTCCCATACTGCTGTTCTTCATTGCCTATAAGTTCTTCGGCATCTACACCGCCACGGCGGTAGCGATCGCCGCTTCGTTTCTGCAGGTCGGTCTGTTTTGGCTAAAACACCGGCGCTTCGAAACCATGCACCTGATAACGCTGTCCATTATTGTAGTGTTCGGCGGACTCACCCTGATTTTAAGGGACAGTACTTTCATCAAGTGGAAACCCACGGTAGTGAATTGGTTGTTTGCAGTCATATTTCTGGCCAGCCAGTTTATCGGTGAAAAACCACTTATCCAGCGCATGCTGGATAAAAATATCAGCCTTCCCGCGCCAATATGGACACGGCTAAATCTGAGCTGGACGCTCTTTTTCATCACGCTGGGCTGTGCGAATCTCTATGTTGCTTTTTATTACGGTCTGGATTTAGATGCCCACACACGAGAAAATATCTGGGTCAATTTCAAACTCATCGGCATGATGGGGCTCACCCTTGTCTTCATTATTGGTCAGGGTTTCTACCTTTCCCGTCATGCAAAACCCGTTAATGATACGGACGGACACGCTTAGTGCTTTATGCCATCTTAAGCGAAGATGTCAAAGACAGTCTGGAGACGCGGCTACGGACACGACCCGCACATCTGGAACGACTAACATTACTGCGTAATCAAGGCCGCTTAGTTCTGGCCGGTCCGCACCCTGCCATAGACAGCAACGACCCTGGTTCCGCAGGTTTTACCGGTAGCCTGGTGGTAGCCGAGTTCACTTCACTGGAAGACGCGCAACGCTGGGCGGATGCAGACCCCTTTGTTGCGGCGGGTGTCTATGCCAGGGTCACCGTCAAACCCTTCAAACAGGTACTGCCTTGATGTCTGGCTCGGAGCGTATCGCGCTGATCCGGGAACGTCTCCAGACGGTACTATCTCCCGTCCACCTGGACATCACCGATGATAGTCATAAGCATGCCGGGCACGCCGGGGCGCAGAGCGGCGGTGGGCACTTTAACGTCACCCTGGTGGCGGACATTTTTACCGGCCAGGGACTGCTGCAACGTCATCGTATGGTATATGATGCGCTAGGCACCGCCATGAAAAACGAGATCCATGCCTTGAGTATCAAGGCCTACACTCCACAAGAATTCACTACATTAGCCACAGGGAATCATCCTCATGCATAAACTCCACAACAGCGTGTTGCTTGCCAGTTTAATTGTTGTTGCCGCACTGTCTGCCTGCAACAATAAAGATGCAGCCGAAAAAACATCTGCCGTCACTGAGCAACCGGCAGTGGTTGTCGCCACCGTGAATGGCACGTCTATCAGCAAGGAATTGTTTGAGGTCTATTCTAAACAACGTTCTGCAGTACGGCCTAATGCCAATACGCCAGCCGACCAGAAAGCGGCCATCGAAGATCTGATCAATCGCGAATTGATTTATCAGGATGCCTTGAAAAGAGGCCTGGATAAAGACGCCTCTGTGACGGCAGATTTTGAAAACCTGAAGCGTAATATCCTGGCCAATCTCGCCGTCCGCAAACAACTGGAAGCCAATGCGCCTACGGAAGAAGCGATGCAGAAGGAATATCAGACTACTATCGGAAAAATGGGCGCTAAGGAATATAAAGCCCGGCACATCCTGGTCAAAACTCAGCAAGAGGCCAAAGATATTATCGCGCAGCTCGACAAGGGCGCAGACTTTGCTACTCTGGCAAAAGAAAAATCACTGGATGGTAGCGCAAGTAATGGGGGTGATTTAGGCTGGTTCGATCAGAGCGCGATGGTCAAACCGTTTTTCGATGGGACTGCCGCTCTGAAAAAAGGCAAATACACCAAAACAGCCGTTCAATCAGAATTTGGCTGGCATATCATTCTACTCGACGACACGCGGGATTTCACGCCCCCGAAATTCGAGGATGTAAAAGATCGCATTCGCGGCACGATGGTCACCAATCAGGTTAAAGAGTATCTTGCCCAGCTAAAATCTCAAGCCAAGATAGATATTAAAGATACAGCGACCACCGGAACAGGCGAGGCAAACCCTCAGCCGAAGTAGTTTTTCAGTATGTCCGAAGAGCTGCTGCGTTTTAGCGCCGATGTAGTTGTGGTGGGCACAGGTGGTGCTGGCTTACGCGCTGCGATCGAGGTTCACCAACAGGGGCGGCGCGTGTTGCTGCTCGGCAAGCGGCCCAAAGCAGATGCACACACGGTGCTTGCGGCGGGCGGAATTAATGCCGCACTCGGCACGCTGGATCCTCAAGATTCCTGGATTATCCACGCAGCAGATACGCTCAAAGAGGGTTGCCATCTTGGCAACCCTGAAGCAGTTGAATTGTTGTGTCGCGAAGCGCCCCGAGCTATCCAGGAACTTGCGGGTTATGGTGTTCCCTTCTCGCGTGAACCAGACGGGCGTCTTGCCCAACGCTATTTCGGTGCACATCGCTACCGGCGTACCTGCTTTGTCGGCGACTACATTGGCCAGGAAATTATTCGCGCACTTCTTAACGAGATTGAGCTTCGAAAAATTCAGATTATTGAAAGCGTTTACGTCACTGATCTGCTCAGCAGCGGAGACCGCGTTAACGGCGTACTCGGATTTATTCTAGACACCGGACAGGAACTTATTGTCCATGCAGGTGCAGTAATTCTGGCAACCGGCGGCCACAGTCATATCTATTCCCGTTCAACCTCACGGAAGCACGAAAACAACGGCGATGGGATGGCACTCGCACTCAAAGCAGGAGCCGCGCTAGCAGATATGGAAATGGTACAGTTCCATCCTTCAGGCATGGTTTGGCCTCCTGAACTGGAAGGCACGCTAGTCACGGAAGCGGTGCGTGGCGAAGGAGGACGTCTGCTCAACTGCCATGGCGAGCGCTTCATGCAACACTACGATGCGCAGCGCATGGAACTTTCGACACGCGATCGTGTTGCCCTGGCTAACTACCGGGAGATCACCGCCGGGCGTGGTACCGAGCATGGGTAGGTGCTGTAACGTGAACACCTCCCATGGAATAGTGCGCTGTGGGTGCGATCTCCATCGGTTCGCGTGTGATATCAATGCCCACCGCAGC
>JAYTIZ010000098.1:0-4734 GCA_043731445.1 Gammaproteobacteria bacterium
GCTCAGTCAGGCGCGAAGTGTGGTGGAAGAGTTAGAGCATGACCTGCGGCAATTCGAACAGCAGCGCCATGCCGCCGAAGAAAAGGTTCAAGACTGTCGTGCACTGCTGGAACAGTCACGTTTACTTGGTCAAGAACTTAAAGTACGTGGCGAAACCTTGCAGGAACAGATCAAGGAAACTGATTTTGAAATAGCTGCTTTACTAGAGACCATGGACACTGAGGCGAACGAACAGGTCTGGCAGGAAAATCTGGATCAGCTTGCCCAAAAAATTCAACGCCTGGGGCCGATCAATCTTGCAGCGATTGATGAATTTGCCGAACAGTCGGAACGCAAGACCTATCTCGATGCGCAATTTAATGATTTGAACGAAGCTTTGAATACTCTGGAAGATGCGATACGCAAGATTGACAAGGAGACACGCTCCCGCTTCAAGGAGACCTTTGACAAGGTGAGCGCGGGCTTGCAAACTATTTTCCCGCGTTTGTTCGGTGGTGGTCAGGCCTATCTGGAATTGAGCGGCGAAGATTTGTTGAACACCGGCGTTACCGTCATGGCGCGTCCACCTGGCAAGCGCATCAGCAGTATTCACTTGTTGTCGGGCGGCGAAAAAGCACTCACCGCGGTGGCGCTGGTGTTTGCCATATTTGAATTGAACCCTGCACCGTTTTGTATGCTCGACGAAGTGGATGCCTCACTTGACGAGGCGAATGTGGGGCGCTTCTGTGAACTTGTGAAAGCTATGTCCGAGCGCATCCAGTTCATCTTTATCACGCACAACAAGGCTACGATGGAAGTGGCCCATCAACTCACCGGCATCACCATGCAAGAGCCAGGCGTCTCACGCTTGGTAGCGGTGGATGTGGATGAGGCGGCTGCACTGCTGGTAGCGGTGTAGCCTAACGCGCTATGACTCCCGACAGCCTCCGCCTAATATTGATTATTATCGGCGTGCTGATACTGGTGGCGATCTATGTCTCGGGTAGACGCAAAGAAGACGGCGCCAATAAAGGTGCAGATGCCTTTCCGGAAAATTTCACCTTTCACTTTGAGCATCCCTCCTTGGAGCTTCCCACACTCACCAAACCTGCAAAAAAAACGCAATTTGATGATATCAGTGCAGAGTTTTACCAGGAGGCCGACCGGCAGCTTTCCTACGAACTTTCCAAACTAAATGCTCTCATTGCAGAGCGTGGCGTCAAGCCACCAGAGCAGATGGGAGATATGCCGCCTGAAGCGGTGGCTAGCGAAATTCATTCAGCTCAGCCCATCATAGATTCTGCCATAACAGAAAATGCTATGGACGCCATGTCACTCGAAGCTGCGGAAACAGAAATCACTGTCACAAAAAAGCGCAAGCCCAGAACCAAAAAGGCTAAAACGTCATCCTCAGATGCTATTGAAGCCACTCCGCCAGTGGATCCTGCCAGTATTCCTCCTGAAGAGCTGATAGTGCTGCATATATTGGCTGCCCAGGACGGAAGTTTTCAAGGGAATGATATTCTTAAAGCGGTTGAGGCCACGGGGCTGAGTTTTGGTGTCAGAGATATTTTTCACCGCCTAAGCCCTATAGATGTTCCGGTATTTAGTCTTGCCAATATGTTGCAGCCGGGTCGCTTCGATCTTGCCGAGATGGACAGTTTTTACACGACAGGTCTAATCTTGTTCCTAGCCTTACCCGGCCCCGTGGATGCCTTGATTGCATATGATGACATGCTCGCGGCTGGGCGGAGTCTGGCGGCGGAGTTGGATGGAGTACTATGTGACGAGGCCCGTAATATCCTGACCCTGCAAGCCATCGAATATACGCATGATCGCTTGCGCGATTTTAATTACAAGCTATTGATCGCGCGCAAACGCGCCGATCAGGAGTAGCCGTTGGCACGGAAGATATCCTCGACGACTGAGAAAACTGAGGCCCCCGATGACGTCATCACGCGCGTTACGGCCTTGCGCGAAGAAATCAGCCAGCACAATTACCGTTACCATGTGCTGGATGATCCAGCCATTCCCGATGCGGAATACGACAAGCTGCTGCGCGAATTGCAGTCGTTAGAGCAGCGTCATCCTGAACTGATCACATCTGATTCTCCTACTCAGCAGGTAGGAGGCGAGACGCTCAAAAAATTTACGCAGATCCGGCATGAGCTCCCCATGCTGTCCCTCGGTAATGCTTTCAGTGAACAGGAGGTGCTGGATTTTGACCGCCGAGTGCGCGAGAAATTACAAGTTAGTGTCGTAGGCTACGTAGCGGAACCTAAGATCGACGGACTGGCCGTGAGCCTGCTTTATGGTGATGGAAAATTACTGCGTGCTGCCACACGTGGTGATGGTGTTACCGGGGAGGATGTCACGGCAAACATACGCACGATTGCCTCAATTCCTCAACAGTTGCGCGGAAAAGGCCATCCCCATCATCTGGAAGTGCGCGGTGAAGTGTATATGCCGAAGGACGGTTTTGCTGCGCTGAACGCTGAGGCACGCGCGCAGGGGAAAAAGATTTTTGCCAATCCGCGCAACGCTGCGGCGGGTAGTCTGCGCCAGCTCGATACACGCATTACCGCACAACGGCTGCTGGCAATGATCTGCCACGGTGTGGGTAAGTTTGATGAGCACAGTCTGCCCGATAGACAGAGTGCCATTCTGGAGCAACTGCGTGCCTGGGGTTTACCCGGCACGCCAGAGCAAAAAGCGGTGCAGGGAATAACGGGCTGTCTGGACTATTATCACGCGATGGCAGAACGGCGTGCCGCATTACCTTACGAGATTGATGGCGTGGTGTATAAGGTCGACGCACTGGCAGAGCAGGAGTTGCTCGGTTTTGTGTCGCGCGCGCCGCGTTGGGCTATCGCCCACAAATTTCCTGCGCAAGAAGCTCTGACACGGGTGTTGGGTATTGGCGTACAGGTAGGGCGTACTGGCGCCCTCACGCCAGGTGCGCAACTCGAGCCAGTAAATGTGGGCGGCGTGATGGTCGCCAATGCCACTTTGCATAATCAGGATGAGCTGGATCGCAAAGATATCCGCGTGGGTGACGCGGTGATCGTGCGCCGTGCGGGTGATGTGATTCCGGAGGTTGTCAGTGTGCTGCTGGAAAAACGTCCGCCAGACACAGTGTCCTATCGGATACCTACCCACTGTCCGGTCTGTGGATCAGAGGTGGTGCGCGCGGAAGAAGAAGCGATTGCACGTTGCAGTGGCGGACTCTATTGTGCTGCCCAGCGTAAAGAAGCGCTGCTGCATTTTGTGTCGCGCCGCGCTATGGACATTGACGGCATGGGCGAAAAACTTATCGCTCAATTTGTCGAGCGCGGGCTGGTCAATACGGCTGCTGATTTGTATGCGCTTAGCTTGGAAGTCTTGGCCGGTTTAGAGCGCATGGGTGAAAAATCTGCGAAGAATATCCATCGCGCGTTGCAAAACAGTAAACAAACGACCTTGGCGCGTTTTTTATACGCCTTGGGAATACGTGAAGTGGGCGAGGCGACTGCCGCTGCGCTCGCCAAACACTTCGGTAATTTGCAGGCCATTATAAAAGCTGACCAGGAGATTTTGCAGCAGGTTCCAGACGTGGGCCCCATCGTCGCCGCTCATATCGAAACTTTTTTTCGTCAGACGCATAATGTCGAGGTGCTCGACAAATTGTTGGCGGCGGGAATTCAATGGCCCGCCGTAGAAGGAACCAATGCTGGACAGCGGCCGCTCGCGGGGAAATCTTTTGTGCTCACCGGCAGTCTGGATACCCTCACACGCGAAGAAGCAAAAGAGAGACTGGAAGCATTGGGGGCCAAGGTCAGTGGCAGCGTGTCGGCCAAGACTGACTATCTTGTCGCAGGCACTGACCCGGGTTCAAAATTTACCAAGGCAGAGCAACTCGATATTACGATACTGGATGAGGCGGCCTTGCTGAAGATGATAAATAACTAAGCTACTTTTAAAATAATTAAAATTCAAAAAGTAGACCGATGAAGATATACGGCAAGTCTATTCCAATAGACCGGTCACTATTTCAGGTTCTGTGTTTGCGAAGGCTTCAGTTACTTGAGCTGACGGTGGTGGAATGTCCACGGTCATGAGATTCATCTCCATTCTGAAACCAGCGTTCTCCGCCTTTGATAAAATCAGGATGGTTTTTTGCCAAGCGGGATCGGTTTTTGGATAGTCGCTGCGCTGATGAGCGCCTCGGCTTTCGGTGCGCAGCAGCGCCGCCCGTAAGGTCGCCTCGGCAGTAAGCAGCATGGCCTGCAGGTCGAATGCTGCGGTGAGATCGGGTGTGCCATTATTATTTTCCTGGCACTGTAATTGGATCGTCGCCAGTTCACGGAGAGCTTTTTCAAGACCCTTTTGAGTACGTATCACACCAGCGTTTTCCCACATGGTTTGGCGCAACTGACCTATTAACTTGCACTGTGTTGTGCCGTCGAGTTGGGTGAGCTGTGCCCGTATGGCGCGTTTTTGCCTGATAAATATTTCATCCAAAGGTGGAACAATACCGCGCGCAGTAAAATGGCTGGCATGTTCACCTGCAATACGGCCAAATACTATGATCTCGGCAAGGCTATTGCCGCCGAGTCGGTTAGCGCCGTGTAATCCAGCAGCCACTTCGCCCGCGGCAAACAGACCAGGAACAGAAGTAGCATGGGTAGGTGCTGTAACGTGAACACCTCCCATGGAATAGTGCGCTGTGGGTGCGATCTCCATCGGTTCGCGTGTGATATCAATGCCCACCGCAGC
>JAYTIZ010000099.1:0-13984 GCA_043731445.1 Gammaproteobacteria bacterium
CGCGCCAGCATTTCTGTTGTCTGCTCGGCAGGCAAAGTGGCTTTGCCCTTTAAGACGCGCAAAGCAAGTCCTGCATCACCCAGTTCGCCGGTCACATAAATCAGATCACCGGGGCGAGCGGCGGCGCGGCGCAAGGCGCTGCCCTCCGGCACTAAGCCCTGTATCTGCACAGTAATCGAGAGCGGGCCGCGCGTGGTATCACCACCAATAAGGTGCACACCGTAGCGCTCAGCAAGCGTAAAGAATCCTTCGCTAAAAGCCTGTAACCAAGTAGTGTCCGGCTGTGGCAGTGTAAGCGCCAGCGTTGCCCAGCGCGGCTGTGCACCCATCGCAGCCATGTCACTTAAGTTAACTGCCAGAGCCTTGTGGCCGATATCGCACGGATCCGCATCCGGCAAAAAATGTACACCGGCAACCAAGGTGTCTAGGGAAACGGCCAGCTCCATGCCAGCGGGAATTTTGAGTAAGGCGGCATCATCGCCAATGCCGAGCACGATGTCTTTATCGGAATTTTGCGACGCACCCGCGTGCTGTGCAAAGTAGCGCTCAATGATGTTGAATTCTGAGAGCGGCATTTGAAGAGTAAGCTCTAAGTCTTTTTTACTACTTGTTTCTTGCTATTTATTTCTTTGTTGCGCAGTTTATGCGCGAGCTTGTCGAGAATGCCATTGACGTACTTGTGACCTTCTTCACCGCCAAATACCTTGGCTGCCTCGATCGCCTCATTGATCACTACCCGATAAGGAACATCCAGGCGAAAGCTGAGTTCGTAGGCACCCATGCGCAAAATCGCACGCTCCACCGGATCCACTTCCGCCAAGGGCCTGTCCAGCAACGGGGCGATGTGTTCGTCCAGGTCATTCAAGTGTGCGGGGATCTGATGCAACAACTCCTGGAAATAAGGAATGTCGGTGCGGCCCATCTCCTGTTCGACGAGAAACTGCTGCTCGATATCGCGCAGATCCTGCTTGCCTACCTGCCACTGATAGATCGCCTGCACCGCAGCGCGGCGTGCATAACTGCGCGCGCGGCTCATGGAGACACCTCGGCATCAATAGACTCCATCACGGTACATGCGGCGTGGGTTTGCCGGTTTTTTTCTTGCCCGGAACCACCGCCAGCTCACGCAATAATTTCACCATCTCCAGCGCCGCTGCGGCAGCCTCGCGGCCTTTATTGCTATCATCCGGGCCAGCACGTTCGACTGCCTGGCGCATGTCATTTACGGTAAGCAAACCAAACCCGATGGGAATGTCGTGATGCAACCCCACTTCAGTAATTCCTTTGGCACAGGCACCGGCAACATATTCGAAATGCGCGGTCTCACCGCGAATCACCACACCCAACACGATAAGGGCATCGTAACGCTTGGAAGCAGCCATGCGTTGGGCAGCAAGTGAAATTTCAAACGCGCCGGGAACATGAATCACCTTAATATTTTTTCGTGGCACACCATGACGCCGCAGGATTTGCTGGGCACCGCCCAGCAAAGCGTCCACAATCACATGATTGTAGCGCGCGGCAATAATACCGATGCGTACGTCTGGGAGTTGAAACTCGACCTTGATGGCTTTAGTGCGTTTCATAAATCAGCGGGATTCATCATAAGTAATATATTCCACTAGCTCCAGATCAAAACCCGACAGGGCGTGTAGCTTTTTAGGTGTACCCAATACGCGCATTTTGCGCACGCCGAGATCAGACAAAATTTGTGCACCGATGCCATACATGCGCAGATCGGTACTCTCCTTTTGTTTGGGTACATGCACACCTTCGTCCTGCTGATGATAATTCCTGATGCGCATGAGCAGTTCGCTAGTTGTCTCTGGCTGGTGCAGCACGACGATTATACCCGTACCTTCGTGGGCAATACGCTGCATCGCGCTACGCAGCGGTAACCCCATATCATCACGTAACACGCCGATAATATCGGACAGACTATTTTGTAGATGCACGCGCACCAGTGTCGGCACGTCAGGTTGCACTTTCCCACGCACCAGCGCCAGATGCACCGCTTCATCAAGCGTATCACGATATGCCACCAGGCGAAATTCACCAAACTCAGTGGTGATGTCGCACTCAGCCGTGCGCTCCACGGTGCGTTCTCGCAAAACACGATAATGAATAAGGTCGGCTATCGTGCCGATTTTAAGATCGTGCTCGCGCGCGAAGACTTCAAGATCAGGACGGCGCGCCATGCTGCCATCCTCATTCAGAATCTCAACAATCACCGCTGCGGGCTCTAACCCGGCAAGCTGAGCGAGGTCACAACCCGCCTCGGTGTGTCCAGCGCGTGTCAACACACCGCCTGGCTGGGCCATCAAAGGAAAAATATGGCCAGGCTGTACGAGATCCGTGGGTTTTGCGGCAGGCGCGACCGCCGCGCGCACGGTGTGGGCGCGGTCGGCGGCGGAGATGCCAGTGGTCACACCCTGTGCCGCTTCGATGGAGATCGTGAAATTGGTACCGAGCTTGCTGCTGTTATCGCTCACCATCAGCGGCAAACGCAGTTGCGCACAACGCTCGCGGGTGAGCGTGAGACAAATCAGTCCACGCCCGTAACGCGCCATGAAATTGATATCCTCAGCGCGCACTTTGGTCGCCGCCATCACTATATCACCTTCGTTCTCGCGGTCTTCGTCGTCCATGAGGATGACCATTTCGCCCTGGCGAAACGCGGCGATGATGTCTTCTGTCGTGCTGATCGGCATGCTTACTCTGCTTGCCTGGCCGCACGCTCGCCCAGCAACAAGCGTTCGAGATAGCGTGCGATGATGTCTACTTCCAGATTGACCTTACGCCCGGCCTTAACCTCGCCGAGCGTCGTTTCCTGCAGTGTGTGCGGCACGAGGTTAACCGTAAACTCGGCACCGCTTACCGCATTGATTGTGAGGCTCACACCGTCCACGCTGATCGAACCCTTTGCCGCGATATATTTGGCCAGATTATCCGGCGCTTTGATCTGAACGCGCAATGACTCGCCGTCTTTATCACACGCGGTAATGTTGCCCACACCGTCCACATGACCGCTGACCCAATGCCCGCCGAGTGGTTTAGTGAGCGTCAGAGATTTCTCCAGATTAAGTCGCGTGCCCTCTGCGAGCGTAGCAAACGTAGTGCATGCGAGCGTCTCGCCCGACACATCCGCGCAAAATCCATTCGCATGCAACTCTGTCACGGTAAGGCACACGCCGCTTACTGCGATACTGTCACCGACGTGCACGTCCGCAAGATTGAGTTTGCCGCTGGCGATGCGCAGGCGCGCACCGATTGAGTGGCGCTCCACATGATCCACTGTGCCAATGGCTTCGATGATACCGGTGAACATATCAAACCTTTATTAAAAGATGTGCATATTACCACTACGGTAGCTGACGACTCGATCAGACCGCTTTAGGGCAAGCCGTGATGCGCCAATCCTGCCCCACGGCGCGGATCTCGCGGATGTTCAGGCCACTATGTTGGTTGAGCGTGGTAATTCCCGGCAGGTGCAGCAAGCCGCGCGCTGAATCGCCCAACAGCTTAGGTGCCATGTAAATAATCAGCTCATCGCACAGCCCCGCTTGCAGCAACGCCCCGTTCAGTGTCGCTCCAGCCTCGACCAAAACCTCATTGATTTCCTGCTGCACCGCCAAATAATTCAGTGCCGCCGCGAGATCAAGATGTTCACCCTGCCGTGGCAGGCTCATTACGTCTGCACCGGCATCCTGCAAGGATTGTTTGGTGGCAGCTTTCTGTGCTGAAGTAAATACCAGCGTCCGGCCCGGCTCTTTCAGCAAGCGTGCGTGAACGGGTATACGCAGATGAGTATCCAGCACAACGCGCAAGGGCTGTCTGCTTAACGCCAGGTTATCCGCCTCTAGCCGTACCGTAAGGCGAGGGTCATCGGCGAGCACCGTGCCGATGCCGGTGAGGATGGCATCGCTTTGTGCACGCAGATGTTGCACATCGGCACGCGCTTCGAGTCCCGTAATCCAGCGGCTCTCGCCTGAAGCGAGTGCTGTGCGACCGTCCAGACTCATGGCCAGCTTGCAGCGCACGTAAGGGCGTTGCTTTTGCATGCGCATTATAAATCCCGGATTGAGTGCTTCAGCCTGGGCTTGCAGCACACCGCTTTCCACCTGAATGCCCGCGACGGCCAATTGCTTGATGCCTTTACCCGCCACCTGCGGATTGGGGTCGCTCATGGCACAGACCACACGTGCGACACCGGCCTGAATCAAGGCATCAGTACACGGCGGCGTGCGGCCAGTGTGACAGCATGGCTCCAGCGTGACATAGGCCGTTGCACCGCGCGCATGTTCCCCGGCTTGTTGCAGCGCATGGATTTCGGCGTGCGCTTCGCCGGCACGCTCATGCCAGCCTTCGCCGACAATCTTATTATCTCGCACCAGCAGGCAGCCCACGCGCGGGTTCGGGTGCGTAGTGTACAAACCGCGTGCGGCCAGGCGCAACGCGTGCGCCATGTAGTCATGGTCAACAGCGGTGATCAAGGTTTTTTCTTGGGCGTAGCAGGTAATAGAGGAATCTGCTGCTTCTCAGCTTCCGGCGGCAGCGCCGTCTCCAGACGTGCAACCTCGTCCTGAAAAGCCTGCACGTCACCAAAGTTGCGGTACACCGAAGCGAAACGCACGAAGGCCACTTGATCGAGTGTGCGTAATTCGTCCATCACCATATCTCCAACCGAACGGGATTTAACTTCGCGCTCGCCGCTAGCACGCAGCCGGTGTTTAATATGGTTAATCGCCGCCTCGATACGGTCAATCGGCACGGGCCTCTTTTGCAGGGCCAGCATCATGCCATCACGCAGCTTTTCTTCGTTAAACGCCACGCGGCTGCCATCGCGCTTCACCAGACGTGGCATGGACAGCTCCGCGCTTTCATAGGTGGTAAAGCGCTCTGCGCACGTCAGGCACTCGCGGCGGCGGCGCACCTGGTCACCCTCATTCGCCAACCGCGAGTCTATGACCTTGGTATCTTCAGCTTGGCAAAATGGGCAGCGCATAAATTGTTTGTCTCGTGAATCACCTTTCCGCTTTCGAGGAAAGCTTCAACTTACCCCCTCCCATTTCGGGTGAGGAGGTTAAATATACCCTGATGTCGGTTTCTACCTGATGGTCTGCCCGCTTGTTTCAGATACCTAACGCCAAAGCGCAGCAGCAGGCAGAACGCACAGCATGAGAACCACCTGACTGGAGCGCCTAGTTAGAGGAGCTAGTGGTTCAACGGCACGCAAGAGTATGTACCTGGTAGAGTTGAGAGCGATGGATCTTTGTTATAAGACTCGATAAGCTGCAGGCACACGGCCCGGTCGTCCATGTATCCATGTATCGTCATGAGATGATCTGTCCTGTTTTTCATAACGGCATAGTCCGGTGAACTGCCGATCTTGTGTCTGGCAAAGAACTGCTGGACATCGGATTGGTCTGCTTCTTGAACCCCACAGCCAGCGAGTACGGCTGCGACAACAATGGTTATGAGAGTTCTGCTCTGCCATAGTTTCATGTTCGTGCCTCTCTAACTAATACTATCTTCCATACACCGGCAAACGTCGGCATATCTCCAGCGCCTGTTGCTTCACGCGCGCAATAGTGGCTGGGTTGTTGATATCGTCGAGCACATCGCAGATCCAACCGGCCAGCGTGCGCGCCTCTGCTTCGTTGAAACCGCGCGTGGTGATCGCGGGCGTGCCGATGCGGATGCCGCTGGTGACGAACGGCGATTGCGGATCGTTGGGTACAGCGTTTTTATTGACGGTGATATTGGCCGCACCGAGTGCTGCTTCAGCGTCTTTACCGGTGAGGCCGTTCTTGACCAGATCCACCAGGAACAGGTGATTATCCGTGCCACCGGAGACAACGTTATATCCGCGCTTCATAAAGATGGCGGCCATGGCGCGGGCATTGTCCAACACCTGCTGCTGATACACCTTGAACTCCGGCTGCAGGGCTTCCTTGAAAGCCACGGCCTTGGCAGCAATAACGTGCATGAGCGGGCCACCCTGAATGCCGGGGAATATCATGGAGTTGAGTTTTTTCTCGATCTCGGGATTAGCCTGCGCGAGGATGATGCCGCCACGCGGGCCGCGCAGCGTTTTGTGCGTGGTCGAAGTGGTGATATGCGCGATGTTCACCGGGCTGGGGTAAATGCCCGTGGCAACCAGCCCCGCAGGATGCGCGATGTCCACGAATAAATAAGCGCCGATTTTATCGGCGATGTCGCGAAACCGCTGCCAGTCCACCACGCGCGAGTAAGCGCTAAAACCGGCAACGATCATCTTCGGCTTGTGTTCCAGCGCGAGACTCTCAACCTGCGCGTAATCAATTATCCCGGTGGCAACATCCAGCCCGTACTGCACGGCGTTAAACACCTTGCCGGAGAAATTGACCTTGGCACCGTGGGTGAGGTGCCCGCCATGCGCGAGGCTCATGCCTAATATAGTGTCGCCCGGTTTGAGCAACGCAAGGTACACCGCCGCATTGGCTTGCGAACCGGAGTGCGGTTGCACATTCGCGTAATCAGCTCCAAAAAGTTCTTTCACGCGGTCTATAGCCAATTGCTCGGCCACATCTACATGTTCGCAGCCGCCGTAGTAACGCTTGCCAGGATACCCTTCGGCGTATTTGTTGGTTAGCACCGAACCCTGGGCTTCCAGAACGCGCGGGCTGACATAATTTTCCGAGGCAATCAGCTCAATATGGTCTTCCTGACGCTGTTCTTCGTTCTGGATCGAGCTCCACAATGCATCGTCAAACCCGGCAATCTTCATGTCGCGCGTAAACATGGCGTCCCCTGTGATCTAAAAGGCGTAAGGATAACCGATTTAGCCCCTCAACGCAGGACTCAGCGAGAGTTATCCACAGGCTGAGCCGTCAACCTACGCTGAGATTGCTTGTGAGTTGACCTTATATATAGCTAAGATGGCCCTAATTGTTCTCAGGCGCTTAACGTACAACTGATTTGTATTTAATATCAATAAAAACAATAAGTTATTTATTATCGCAAGGGTGAAATCTATGGAACAGCTCGCAAAACGACTCTCAACTATACTCTTGATGCTGTTCGCACCGTTGACGCAGGCCGGAGTTGACGACTGGGCAGACTATTGGGATTATTACACATACGCCCATTCCAGCGACTTACCTTGGCAACCACTCACGAGTAATGTCCAAATGGATATCGGACTCATCCAGGACGCCTACTGGGCCGAGGCTTGGCGCTATGAGGGGGAAGTTGGCGTAATGCTCAAGTATATCTATGCCGAACCGGTGAGCCCTCCGGAACTCCCCGCAGGGGGTTCGTTGAAGGAAGAGCAGGTGGAGGTTACCTTCAACTGCATCAATCGCACGTCTCAGATAGGCTACATGTATCTGTACGATCCGCAGGGCAAATACATTGGCAACTGGTTCGACCCTAATGCAGGACCAACAGCCTTTGACTCTGGCTCGATCGTGAGTCTTGCCTACACCCACGTCTGCCAGTGAGTACCGTTTTTGTGCTCACCGCCCAGTAGGGACACGTCATCGCCACGCTGAAACCAGCCAGAATCCGGCTTGAAGCCTCCTCTTATTGCCAGCTGAGATGCCCCTCTTGTCCGACCACGAGCAAGGCAATCCAACCAGCCGTGGGAAGCGGGTTCCTCAAGCTGGGCGATTTCCAAAAACTCCTGGACGATAATCCGTGGGTTAAGGAAGTCGAACTTTCCAATTACGGAGAGATATTCCTTAATCCCGACCTGTTAAACATTATCGAGTATGCCCACAGGCACAAAGTGACCTTGATTGCCAACAACGGCGTAAATCTTAACAACGTCAAAGAAGAGGTGCTGGAAAGCCTCGTTAAATATAAATTCCGCAGCATGACCTGCTCCATTGACGGTGCCAGCAATAACACTTACAAAATATATCGCGTCAGGGGATATTTCGAGACCGTCATCGACAACATTAGGAAGATAAATTCTTTTAAGAAAAAATATCAGTCAAAATTCCCCTATCTGAAATGGCAGTTTGTGGTCTTTGGGCATAATGAACACGAAATCCCTCTGGCTCGAAAATTGGCTCGTGAGCTCGGTATGAGCTTTCGCCTCAAACTCAGTTGGGACCCTGCATTTTCACCTCCGCGCGACCAGGAAATTCTCAGGAAGCATCTTGGTGCTGCTTCACGACAGGAATATAAACAAAAACGGGGGCTCGACTATGCGCAAACGACCTGCCACTTGCTGTGGGATCAACCTCAGATAAATTGGGACGGCAAGTTATTAGGCTGCTGCCGGAATTTCTGGGGTGATTTTGGAAAAAATGTTTTTGCGGAGGGGCTTCTAAAGAGCATCAATAACGAAAAGATCACGTATGCACGCGACATGCTGCTAGGCAAAAAGACGGCGCGCGACGATATACCCTGTACAACGTGCAGCATTTATCTGGGCATGGAAAAGGATGGCAAGTGGCTGCAAAGAGGATTACCATTTTTAGCATACCGTACGCTAAGATTTTTTTACCGTACCCTTAGACTGCATCATTTTTACCAACGTATATCTCACTAAATGAAGATAACTCCATGAAAACATCCTATTTCAATAGGCCTGCCGTAATCCGCTGGACAGCACTGACTGTCTGCCTAAGCTTCATGTGCGCCTGTTCAGGCGGTGACAAATCCGCCGCGGATGAAACTTCTGACAAACCTAAGAATCACATCTTCAGCGTACCGATGAAGGCTCTGGATAAAGCCAAGGGCCTGGAGAAAACTCTGCAAGACGATGCGGACGAGCGCAGCAAGCAGATTGACAAGCAAACGGAGCAGTAACTACTGCTGAAACGGAGACGATTGTTATGGAGAAAGCTACTTTTGGTGCAGGGTGTTTCTGGGGCGTGGAGGCACGTTTCCGTGAGGTTAAAGGTGTGTTGTCCGCTACAGTCGGTTATCTGGGAGGCACGCTCAAGAATCCAACATATCAAGACGTGTGTACGGGCAAAACCGGCCATGCCGAAGTCGTGCAGGTGGAGTACGACCCTGCCAAGGTATCTTACGACGAACTTCTAAAGGTGTTCTGGGAAAGCCATAACCCGACGACTCTCAACCGCCAAGGCCCCGATATCGGCACGCAGTACCGGTCTGCCATATTTTTCCACACACCTGAACAAGAGACCGCGGCAAACGCATCAAAGGAGGCATTGCAACACAGCGGACGTCACCCACGCCCTATCGTAACGGAGATTACTCCAGCCTCAGAATTTTACCGCGCCGAAGAGTATCATCAGCAGTATCTTGCGAAGCATGGGCTCGCGCATTGCAGTGTCACCTAAATTTCAACTTGAACTTATCAAAATCAAAATAAAGGAACCCGATGGCTAACCGCACCGTCGTAATTAAAACTAACAAGGGCACGATTCGCTTTGAACTACTGGAAACGGACTCACCCAAGACGACTGAGAATTTCATCACGCTGGCCCAGAAAGGCTATTACGATGGCGTGATTTTTCACCGCGTCATCAACGGCTTCATGATTCAGGGCGGCGATCCCACCGGCACCGGCCGTGGCGGCGAGTCTGCCTGGGGCGGTCGTTTCGCGGACGAGATCAACCCTGCCTCAGCGGTATATAAGCGCGGCTATAAGGCAGGCACGGTGGCTATGGCCAATGCCGGACCCAACACCAACGGCTCGCAATTTTTTATCATGCAAGCGGATTATGCGCTGCCGCCCAGCTATACGATCTTTGGCCGCACCACCGAAGGCCAGGAGATCGTCAACGCGATTGCCAACATGGAAAAAGATCGTAACGACAAACCATTATCACCAGTAACGATGGAAAAAGTCACTATAGAGTAATCACTCTTTGCCACTTCCTCACGTGGGGAAGTGGCAAACTTAACCCTCGCCATCAAGTCGCCGTTGCGCGCATTATTTAAGTGCAGCACAACACCCACCTCAGGATTTCTTCTCCAGCGTCATTGCACTGAAATGGGAAAGTGATGCCTCAGTTTGAGCCGTTCGTGGTGAGCTTGTCGAACTATGGACGGCTCAACATATTCCCTTCGACAGGCTCAGGGCGAACGGCTTTGACGAAGCTGAGACAATACCGAACGGAAGTCCCAAAAAAACTTTTCAATATCATTGACATCCTCATACCATTCTGTTCTATTACGCGCAATTTAGTCTGTGTCTTGCGAAAAGCAGCGCAGCTTAGCCGATCAATCTGACACATGAGGACAGTCCATATATGCTCAATCAAATTAGCGAACCTCCCGGTAGTAACTCACCCACTTCAAGTGCCCTTTGGGACGACCCCAGTAGTAGCTCAGTCGCCCACAATCGTCTCTCCCTCGCTGTCAACAAACCATTCCCCGGACGTTATCTTGCCATTGAAGGCCACCGCCTCTACCCCTTCACCATTGATGTCAAACCACTCTTCGACGCATACCTGAAGCGCATCGAAGCACCGCTTTCCGATTACACCTTCGCCAACAACATCATCTGGCTATCCCAGAAGAGCGGCTTTTACCAGATTATCGAGGATTGCTTCTGCCTGTTCAGCCTGACCGGTAACGGCTTGACCATGTTGCTGCCCCCATTGGGCCATGCCGAGCAGCAATACCTGGCCTTGCAGTCCTGTTTTGAGATCATGAGCGGCTACAATCCCTCACGCTATGTGGACAAGGTTGAGTATGTCTACCGCGATTTCCTGAAAGTGTTGAGCCTGAGCCTGGAAGAAGACACTGTGTTTCCCGCCGTCACTGACGGCCGCTGGCTGGTGGAACGCAGTCTGCCCGACTATATCTATCGTACCGAAGATTTGATCGACCTCAAGGGCAACTCCTACAAAACCAAGCGTGGCGAAATAAACCAGTTCCGGCGCATCTATCCGAACCATCGCATGGAGACCCTGGGGCCGCAGCATTGGGAAGGCATCCGTGAGCTGGTAAACACCTGGCTGCACAACCGTCTCAAATACCAGACGGCGGATTCGCTGGCCGATTTCTTCTTCACCGTCGAGGTCGAGCGCCTAGCCATTAACCGCGCCCTGGAAAATTACGATTTCCTGCAACTGCAGGGACTGTGTCTCATCATCGAAGACCGGCTGGAGGGCTTCACCTTTGGCGAGCGCATCACGTCGGATGTGGCGAGTGTGCTAGTGGAGAAAACCAACTTCACCATCCCTGGCTCGGCCCAGTATCTGTTTCGTGAGTTCGCTAAAACGTACCGTGACTGCACCTACATCAATGTGGGTGACGATCTCGGTCTGGAGAATTTGCGCAAGGTCAAAATGAGCTACCGCCCCGCTCTGTTCGGAGAGAAATTTACCCTGAGCCGTGCCGAGGGTTAAACACCCCAAGACTGCTGTGGTGATACGAGGAAAAATCCACCGGGCCAGGCTGGCGGATCTTGATGCTCTGGTAGAGTTGGAGGCTAGCTTCACCAGTGACCAGCTTACGCGACGCAGCTTTCGTCATTTGCTCACGCGAGGGCAGGCGGACATCCTGGTCTTCCGCGATAACGGACAGATCGTCGCGAATGCCGTTATTCTCTATCGGCACAATTCCACGCAAGCCCGTATTTACTCGCTGGTCGTGCATCCACGCTGCCAAGGGCGTGGCATCGCCAAAGCGCTGATCCAGGCCGCCGAGCGTGCTGCCAAAAGACGGGGTTGCACCCACATGTCACTGGAGGTGCGCCCCGACAACGAACCCGCCTTGCGGCTGTATACGAAACTCGGCTATACAGTGCTTGGGCGGAGCGAGCGTTACTACGAAGATGGTACAGCGGCATTGCACCTAAAGGCATCTTTAAGGTGACAAAGCAGACGTCACCAGACTATCATCCCCTTCCGTTATTTCCTTAGCACTTACCACTCTATAACTGGTTTTATAAATGGCCCAATACATCTACACCATGAACCGGGTCGGCAAAGTCGTGTCGCCCAAACGCGAGATACTGAAAAACATTTCGCTGTCGTTTTTCCCCGGCGCCAAGATCGGCGTATTGGGATTGAACGGCTCCGGAAAATCGTCACTGCTACGTATCATGGCGGGCGTAGATCAGGACTTTCTCGGTGAGGCACGCCCGCAGGCCAATATACGCGTCGGCTTCTTACCTCAGGAACCGCAACTGGATCCCACCAAAGACGTGCGTGGCAACGTGGAAGAAGCCATCAGCGCAACCAAGGCGCTGGTAGATCGCTTTAATGAGATCAGCATGCGCTTTGCTGAGCCCATGACTGACGATGAGATGAACACCCTGTTGGAAGAGCAGGGCAAGCTGCAGGATGCTATTGAGGCCGCCGGTGCCTGGGAGCTGGAGCGCAAGCTCGACATCGCCGCTGACGCCCTGCGCCTGCCACCCTGGGAAGCAGACGTCACCAAAATCTCTGGCGGTGAGCGTCGCCGCGTGGCTTTATGCAAGCTGCTGCTCTCCAACCCCGATATGCTGCTGCTGGATGAGCCGACCAACCATCTCGACGCTGAATCTATCGCTTGGCTGGAGCGCTATCTGCACGATTACTCCGGCACTGTCGTGGCTGTTACCCACGATCGCTATTTTCTCGACAACGTGGCGGGCTGGATTTTGGAACTTGATCGCGGCCACGGCATTCCCTGGGAAGGTAATTACTCTTCCTGGCTAGACCAGAAACAGTCGCGCTTGCAGATTGAAGAAAAGCAAGAGACCGCCCGTCAGCGCGCCATGAAGGCCGAACTGGAATGGGTGCGCTCTAACCCCAAGGGACGTCACGCCAAGAGCAAAGCGCGCTTGGCCGCCTTTGATGAGTTGGCTTCGCAAGAAGTGCAGAAGCGTAACGAAACTAAAGACTTGTTCATTCCCGCTGGTCCACGCCTAGGTGAGTTAGTCGTGGAGGCCAATAATCTACGTAAAGCCTACGGTGATCGCCTGCTGATTGAAGACCTCAGCTTCAATCTCCCGCGCGGCGGCATTGTCGGCGTCATTGGTCCGAACGGCGCAGGCAAGACCACGCTGTTCAGGATGATGACCGGTCAGGAAAAACCCGATGCAGGTACATTACGCATCGGCGACACCGTACAACTCGCTTATGTAGACCAGTCGCGCGACACGCTCGATGACAAGAAAAATGTCTGGGAGGAAATCTCCGACGGACAGGACATCATCACGGTGGGTAAAGTCGAAATGCCCTCGCGTGCCTATGTAGGACGCTTCAACTTCAAGGGTACCGATCAGCAAAAAATGGTTAAAGATTTGTCCGGCGGCGAGCGTAATCGTCTACACCTGGCGAAACTGTTAAAAAGCGGCGGCAACGTGCTGCTACTCGATGAACCGACTAATGACCTGGATGTGGAAACCTTGCGCGCACTGGAAGAAGCCCTGCTGGATTTTGCTGGCTGCGTGGTGGTCATCTCCCACGACCGCTGGTTTTTGGACCGTATCGCCACGCACATGCTGGCCTTTGAAGGCGAAGGCGTGGTCACCTGGTTCGAGGGCAATTACGCTGACTACGAAGCCGACCGGCACCGCCGTTTCGGCACCGATGCTGACCAGCCGCACCGGATCAAGTACAAGAAGCTGTCGAAATAATTCACCTTTCTTCGCACACAAAAAACGGGCGCCGAAGCGCCCGTTGTGTTACACCCACCCACTCTAAACTTAGAGGTTATAGCCTCGCTCATCATGCAGCGCCAGATCTAAGCCCTCATTTTCCTGCTCTTCAGTGACGCGTAGCCCGATGACCACATCCAGCACTTTCAGGATGACGAACGTCACTATACCGCACCAGCCGATGGTCATCGCCACACCTTTAAGCTGAATAAGCACCTGGTCACTAATCACCAGATCTGCCTTGACGCCACCCAGAGTCTGGGCTGCAAATACGCCGGTCAACAAGGCACCCACAATGCCGCCAATGGCGTGCACGCCGAAGGCATCGAGCGAATCGTCGTAGCCCAGTTTACGTTTCAGACTGGATGAGGCCCAGTAACAGACCACACCTGCTGCGGCACCAATAGCGATTGCGCCCATCGG
>JAYTIZ010000100.1:0-7353 GCA_043731445.1 Gammaproteobacteria bacterium
GGGTACATCTCGACTGCGGCATACATCAAATGTCGCAGAAAGGGTTCGCCCGCATAAGAGCGGGCGCCTGCCGAGGCCTGCATGATCACCGGGCTGTTCACTGCATCGGCGGCTTGCATGATGGAGTGAATCTGCTCCATGTTATTCACATTGTACGCAGGGACACCATAGCCGTGTTCAGCGGCATGGTCTAAAAGTTGACGCATAGATATAAGAGCCATTGTCTAACCTCCTTAACTGACTGTAATATAAAAAGTAATCGTAATCTGGCAGTTGGATATGCTTACTAAGCTGCGGGATATAGGCCTATTTTAGGGCTAAGCGTTCGGGATTACCATATCGCCTACGCGCACGATCTTCATGGCGTTAGTGCCGCCATGTTCGCCCATCAGGTCACCCTTGGTGATAATAGCCATATCGCCCTCGTGCACCGCTTCCTGGCGTAACAGTTCGTCTACAGCCTCTTTGTTGACCTGAGCATGGTCAGTGCTGTGCGTGTCGAAACTCACCGGGTAAACCCCACGGTAGATACTCACTTTTTTACGCGTCTCATCATGCTTCGTCAAGGCGTAAATCGGAATGCCTGAGCTGATGCGTGACATCCACAGCGGTGTCGAGCCAGACTCGGTGAGCGCGATGATGGCTTTCACGCCCAGATGATTGGCCGTATACATCGTCGCCATGGCGATAGCTTCGTCAATACGCGAAAAATGGGTGTTCAAACGATGATCGGAAACCAGTGCGATGTGCTGTTTTTCGGCCTCAAGACAAATGCGGTCCATAGCTGCCACGGCTTTGGCGGGGTATTTGCCAGAAGCTGTTTCCCCCGAAAGCATTACGGCATCAGTACCGTCCAGCACGGCGTTGGCAACGTCAAACACTTCGGCGCGGGTAGGTATCTGATTCTCAATCATGGACTCCATCATCTGCGTCGCCGTGATGACCACGCGGTTCATGCTGCGCGAGAGCTGGATGATGCGTTTTTGCACGGGCGGCAGCGCAGCGTCACCGATCTCCACGCCCAGATCTCCGCGGGCGACCATAATGACATCGGCGGCGGCAATAATCTCTTCGATAGCCTCCACAGCCTCGGCGCGCTCAATCTTGGCGACGATGCCACCGTGCCCACCGGCAGCGCGCAATAATGCACGCGCTTCGTGAATATCCTGGGCGTTGCGCGGAAAGGACACCGCCACATAATCGGCTTTCATCTGCGCAGCCAGTTTGATGTCAGCGCGATCTTTCTCGGTCAGCGCCGTGGCGGATAAGCCACCGCCCTGCCGATTAATACCTTTGTTGTTAGACAAATCACCACCGACCACCACTCGGCACTGAATCTGCGTGCCCACCACTTCGTCTACCCACAGTACGATGCGGCCATCGTCCAGCAGCAAGGTATCGGCACGCTTGACGTCCTGCGGGAGCCGTTTATAGGTAATCCCGACCCGTTCCTGCGTGCCACCAGCGGGATCACATTGGGTATCCAGGATAAACTTATCACCCTCTTCGAGCGTGACCTTGCCGTTTGCAAAGCGCTCGATGCGAATTTTGGGGCCTTGCAGATCGGCCAGTACACCAATGTGGCGCCCGTAATGTAGCGCGCGCTTACAAACCGTTTCGGCACGCAGGCGGTGGGATTCAGCCGTGCCGTGCGAGAAATTCAAACGCACGACATCGAGGCCCGCCTCCAGCATTTTATCCAAGACTTTGGGGTCGTCAGTGGCGGGGCCGAGTGTTGCTACAATTTTTGTGCGTCTTGGCATAGAGTCAGATTAAAGAGTAAAGATATAAGAGGAAAGCATAAGCCCGCGTTAACATGCTTTAGTATGATTTTTGTATCTTTCCCCTGTTATCTTTTATCTTGTTCTTTGGCCCTCTCTTCCAAAATCGCCACGGCCGGCAAGGTTTTCCCTTCCAGGAATTCCAGAAATGCGCCGCCGCCAGTTGAGATATAAGAGATACCCGTCTCAACATTGTATTTGGCGACCGCGGCCAGGGTGTCACCGCCGCCCGCCAGAGAAAAGGCAGGGCTTTCAGCAATAGCTTTAGCCAACGCTTGCGTACCCGCACCGAACTGATCGAATTCGAACACACCTACTGGACCGTTCCAAACAATAGTACCCGCGTTCCTCAGGATATCGGCAAAACTGGCGGACGTCTTAGGGCCGATGTCGAAAATCATGTCATCCGCTTCTACTTGCTCAACATTTTTAAGTGTGGCCTGCGCGGTTTCAGAAAATTCTTTACCGCATACCACATCCACTGTGGCGGGGATGTCCGCACCGCGAGCCTTGGCCTGTTCAGCGAGGCGTTTAGCGATAGGGATTAGATCAGGCTCATACAGAGATTTGCCAACATTGTGCCCTGCCGCCGCGATAAACGTGTTGGCGATACCACCGCCCACGATGAGCTGATCAACAATCTTGGCCAAAGACTCAAGCACAGTAAGCTTGGTGGACACTTTAGAGCCGCCCACGATAGCCACCATCGGTCGTCTGGGTTCTTTCAACGCGTAATTTAAGGCTTTGAGTTCGTTCGCAAGTAGCGGCCCGGCGCAAGCGATAGGTGCATATTTCGCCACACCATGTGTAGAAGCCTGTGCGCGATGCGCGGTGCCGAAAGCATCCATGACAAACACATCGCACAGCGCGGCCATTTTTTTAGCCAGCGCGTCGTCGTTGGCTTCCTCACCCACGTTGAAGCGCACATTTTCACACAGCACAGCCTCGCCATTAGCAATGTTGTCCACGCCGTTCAACCAGTCTTTCACGAGTGGTACGTTTCTTTTTAGAAGAGTGGAGAGTTCCGCTGCGATGGGTGCCAACGAAGCCTTCGCATCATATACGCCCTCTTCAGGCCGCCCCAGATGCGACATAATCATCACTTTAGCGCCGACACTCAGCGCATATTCAATCGTCGGCACCGTGGCGTAGATACGCGTCTCATCGGTGATCTTGCCGTTTTTCATCGGCACATTGAGATCAGCACGAATCAATACGCGCTTGCCTTCGAGATTTCTAAGATCAACCAGATTGATTACTGACATACTTAACCCTCAAGAGGAAAGATACACAAGAAAAGATACGAGCAGAGTCAACGGCTCAAACCAACGGCAGTTAGTAATGAACTTTACTCCTGTACCTTGTATCTTTTCTCTGTTTTATTATTTAGCCTGCATCAACGCAACCGTCGTATCCAGCATACGGCTGGAGAAACCCCACTCGTTGTCGTACCAAGCCAGCACCTTCACCAGCGTGCCCTGCATCACCTTGGTCAGCGAAGATTCATAGGTTGACGACGCCGGATCATGATTGAAATCTATGGACACTAACGGCTTGTCGTTATAATTCAGAATGCCTTTGAGCTCGCCTTGCGAAGCTTCTTTCATGATCGCGTGCACCTCGCTCACACTGGTTTCGCGCGCGGCAACGAAGGTCAAATCAACCAGTGATACGTTGATGGTGGGGACGCGCACCGCAAAGCCGTCCAGTTTACCGGCCAATTCAGGCAGTACTAAACCGACAGCGGCGGCAGCCCCTGTCTTGGTCGGGATCATGGATTGGGTAGCAGAGCGGGCACGGCGAAGATCACTATGGTAGACATCGGTCAACACCTGATCGTTAGTGTAGCTGTGCACCGTGGTCATGAGGCCATGCTTGATGCCAATCTTTTTGTGCAAGGGCGCAACCATCGGCACCAGGCAGTTCGTGGTGCACGAGGCGTTAGAAATGATGGTATCCGACGCCTTCAGAGTTTTATGATTGACGCCGTAGACCACTGTCGCATCCACTTCGGTGCCGGGGGCGGAGATGATCACCTTCTTGGCACCGGCCTTGATGTGCGCCATGCATTTTTCTTTGCTGGTGAAGATACCGGTGCACTCATGCACCACGTCAATTTTCAGCTCGGCCCACGGCAATTGTGCAGGGTCGCGGCTGGCTAGTACACGGATGCGGTCACCGTTCACAATCATGTAATCGCCGTCCACGGAAACGGTGCCGGGGAACTTGCCATGCACGGTATCGTATTGGGTTAGATGCGCGTTGGTCTCGGCATTGCCCAGATCGTTAATCGCGACAATCTCGATCTCTTTGTTGCGGCCTTGTTCATACAAAGCACGCAACACATTACGACCGATGCGGCCATAGCCATTAATTGCAACTCGTATTGTCATGTGTCATCTCCAAAGTTTATAAAATCTTTCTCTCCCGCTGGGAGTTAGCACGGTGGCTCGGCTATAAAACGTCGGTGACTTTATCCACGACGTTGTCTACCGTAAAGCCAAAGTGCTTGAACAATTCGGGTGCAGGCGCAGATTCACCGAAGGTGTTGATACCCACGACCTTGCCTTGCAAACCGACGTACTTGATCCAGCCGTCGGTAACGCCCGCTTCCACCGCGACGCGCGCAGTAATGCGGCTGGGCAGCACGGCTTCGCGATACGCCTCATCTTGCGCGTCGAATATCTGCGTGCAGGGCATGGACACCACGCGCACATGGATGGCTTTTTCATATAGCTGCTGAGCCGCGCTCACTGCGATACCCACTTCCGAACCGGTGGCGATGATGACGGCCTGCAAATGCATGGGTGCGGACGGTTCCCACACCACATAGCCGCCACGCTTGATGTCGGCGATAGCCTGCGCGTCACGTTGTTGATGATTGAGATTCTGGCGCGAGAAGATCAGGCAAGACGGGCCGTCAGTACGCTCAATAGCTGCCTTCCAGGACACCGCAGATTCGACGGCGTCGCAGGGACGCCAGACGTGCATATTAGGAATCATGCGCAAAGTGGCCGTTTGCTCCACCGCCTGATGCGTGGGGCCGTCTTCGCCCAAGCCGATAGAGTCATGCGTGTACACAAACAGCACACGCTGTTTCATGAGCGAGGCCATGCGCAGAGCATTCCGCGCGTATTCCGAAAACATCAGGAAGGTGCCACCGTAGGGAATGAACCCACCGTGCAGTGCAATACCATTCATGATGGCGGACATACCGAATTCGCGTACGCCGTAAGAAATGTAGTTACCATCAGGTGCGTTATTGCTGATGATCTGAGTGCCCTTCCAATTCGTATAATTGGAGCCGGTCAGGTCAGCCGAACCGCCCAGCAATTCAGCCAGCAGCGGCGCGTAAGCGTTGATGGCATTCTGCGACGCTTTGCGCGAGGCGATACTCTCGCCCTTGGCAGCCACGTCGGCAACATACGCAGCGGATTTTTCCGCCCAGTCTTTGGGTAAATCTCCGCTAATGCGCCGCGTTAATTCGGCAGCAAGTTCGGGATAGGCCTTCTGGTAAGCGGCAAAACGCTTGTTCCAGTCATCCTCTGCTGCGGCACCCTTGGCTTTGGCATCCCAACCTTTGTAAATTTCGTCGGGAATAACAAACGGCTCGTACTTCCAGCCGATGTTTTCGCGTGTGGCCGCAATCTCTTTGTCGCCGAGTGCTGCGCCATGCGATTCGTGCGTACCCGCCGCGTTGGGCGCGCCGAAGCCAATCACGGTCTTACAGCAGATCATGCTGGGTTTGTCATTCACCGAGCGCGCTTCCATGATCGCCTTGTGTACGGCATCCGCATTGTGGCCATCTACATTGGCTACGACATGCCAGCCATAGGCTTCGAAACGTTTGGGGGTATCGTCGGTGAACCAGCCTTCCACATGGCCATCAATGGAGATGCCGTTGTCATCATAGAACGCAATCAATTTGCCCAGGCCCAGCGTACCGGCCAGCGAGCACGCTTCATGCGAGATGCCTTCCATCAAACAGCCGTCGCCGAGAAACACATACGTGTAGTGGTCAATAATGTGGTGGCCTTCACGGTTAAACTGCGCGACTAGCGCCTTTTCCGCCAGCGCCATGCCCACACCATTAGCGATGCCCTGGCCTAAGGGGCCAGTGGTGGTTTCAATGCCGGGCGCATAACCATATTCGGGATGACCTGGTGTCATCGAGTGCATCTGACGGAATTTTTTGATTTCTTCCATCGGTAATGCGTATCCCGCCAGATGCAGCAGGGAATATTGCAGCATGGAGCCATGTCCGTTAGAGAGTATGAAGCGATCGCGATTAAGCCATTTGGGATTAGTTGGATTATGGTGCAGAAAATCGTTCCACAATACCTCGGCGATATCCGCCATGCCCATCGGCATACCTGGGTGGCCGGAATTGGCTTTTTGTACCGCGTCCATGCTCAAGGCACGGATAGCGTTCGCTAGATCTCTACGAGAAGGCATGACTGTCTCCTAAATCAAAATTAAAATTCTGGTGTGGTACTCAACCGAGGAGAAATGCGCAGGTCTGATATCTATCAGCCTGCGCAAGACTACTTACTCATAATGACCGGAGGCCGCCTTTAACAGGTGATAAGCGATCAGTAACTGGGTCAGCGCTAACGGATGCGACTTCAGCGTCTCGCCAGTGGTGCCGGTAATCGTACCTATCCCATCGTGGCGCAGGTAGTGATGCTCACCCGGGATATAACTCCACAGGAGATCTTCCAGCCGCTTGGCTTTGTCGTCGGTAATCGCGCCGGAAATTTCCAGGCGGTCTACCGGCAGATCCATATCACGATCCAGCACCAGGCTGACTCCATTTCCCTCGCCCTGCTCCAGCACTTCGCTGAGATCGGGATGAGATGGTAAGGTGGGACGCATCACCAAGGAGGCGTTGAGATGACCGCCGGTTTCTTCCTGGTGGTCGGCGGGCGGGTAAAAGGAAATTACCATGTCTGCCCATTTGCGCTGCGGACGGATAAATGCCTCAGAATCGTTTTCGCGCGCCTGCATCTCTTTGCGCACTGCTTCCGGGCTATGGCCGCGCTTGGCGGTATCGCGCTTCATCTTCCATTGATAACGCAGCTCTTCGGGCGGGGCAAGATACAGTTTGACGTCATAGCAGTCACGCATCGCCTTACTGTGATACCCCAGCAGACCCTCGACGATAATAAACTCTTTGTTTTCCAGATAATTCGGCGCATCAAAGTCGCCCGTGGAGTGGTTGTAGTGCGGCTTGAGGATGGGCTGACCTTTTTTAAGCAGCTTGAGGTGTTGCTCAATGATGTCAATGTAATTGCAATCGGGGTGCAGAGCAGTAATGCCCAGGCGCGCACGGTCCGTCCGATTATATTTGTGATAGTCGTCGGTGCAAATCGTGGCTACGCGGTCTTCACCTAATACCTGGGCAATGCCCTTGGTAATGGTTGTTTTACCCGCTGCAGAATCACCAACAATGCCCAGTAGTATAGGTCTATTCATCTCACTGCCCTTTTGTCAGTGGGGGTTGGCCGACATACCCCGTTCGTTTTTAGTCGTAAGCTGACCCATTGCGGGCAACAAAAAACCACCTGGCAGC
>JAYTIZ010000101.1:0-11023 GCA_043731445.1 Gammaproteobacteria bacterium
GCCTAACGCAAAGTAGACACCCTAAAAAATGCCTGTAAAAGCACCTTCAAGGTGTGTAATCAGGTATTCGCATTGAGCATTGCAGCATTTGTGTGGAAACACAACCTCACCAAGGCAGCTCTTTCCCGGCATAGTCGAAAAAACGTCCGCTATCTTTCAGCTTGAAATTATCAATGACCTTGCGCATGCCGCGCACGCTCTCTTGCGGTGTGATCTTAGCGTGAGGTCCGCCCATTTCGGTTTTTACCCAGCCAGGATGCAGTAGCAGCGCGCCGACTTTATTAGGTTTCAAGTCAATCGCCAGGCTTTTCATTACCGCGTTTAAAGCCGCCTTGCTGGAGCGATAAGGATAATAACCGCCACTGCCATTATCATCTATGCTGCCCATCAAACTGGTGATGGCGACAAACAAACGTTTCTCGCTGCGTGCAACCTGGGTCACAAAAGCTTCGGCCATTTTCGCGGCTGCGAGCGTGTTGATACGGAAGCTGTCCAGCCACGCGTCGTACCCCAGGCTGCCAAGACTTTCGCTCTCTTTATAAAAGACACCGGCGTTGTTGAGCACAATGTCTATATTTTCCTGTGCCAGGTTTTTCGCCAGCACATCAATTTGTCGGTGGTCGCGCACATCCATTCCATGCACGCTGAGATTAGTATGCTGTCCCTTCAGCTCACATAACTCAGATGCCTTGCTAGGATCACGGCAACAGGCATACACGCGCCAGCCCGCTACGGCATACTGACGGGCGAACTCCAAGCCTAGCCCGCGATTCGCTCCGGTGATGATGATGCTCGACATTGCTTACTCCTTCCTTGAAATAGGGTCTACCGGTGATTTGCCAACAGCACTGCTTCAAGCTCCGCGAAACTTTGTACCTTGCCAGTGGGCTGGATATCCACGCCGAGTTGTTTCCCGATCTGGGTCGTGGAGAAAATGCCGCGAATAATTTCATTTTTTCCGGATGCCGTTTTTTCTACCACCAGGCTGTGCTGGGAGCCGGCTTCTTTAAGTGTCAGAATCAAATCGCCTACGCGGGCATTCTTGATGTCGTCTATGCGCAGCACCTGAATACTGTCGCGTGGCGTCATGATGTGTTCCACTAAAACCTCTTCGCGCGCCATGCGTGTTTTGGCGATAAAACTCACTGGTCTTTCACCCATGATATCGCGCGCAGTAATAAGGCCAAGCAGCGTGTTGCGGGAATCGGTTACCAGCAGCAGGCGTACCTCTGCGTAAATCATCTTTTGCAGCGCGCTATCAATCGCGACATCCGGACCCACCGTCACCGCTTTGACGCGGGTCAGGTCGGTCATCACATCCAGCGCGGGACTGTCGGCGGTGACTTTGTCAGGGAGCCCCTGCCGGTACTGATAGAAAGACGTTTCCGGATTCAGGGTATGCGGAACGAGTGCTTTATAAGGTATCGGCATGGTATATCTCCTTCAAGGGAGCATATCAAAGCAGCTAGAGAGGTTTAATCTTAACTCAAAATATACCCCAAAGAGCTACTCAATTTTCATAGCAGAATTGGCCTGTATAGCTATGGTATTGAGCCATTTTATGGCATAAGCTGACCTGATAGGTATCAGCCAATGTCCCATATACATCATTAAAAACGGAGAACATCATGAGCGTCTTAAAAGAATTTAAAGAATTCGCGATGAAAGGCAATGTGATGGATTTAGCCATCGGCATTATCATCGGTGCCGCGTTCGGTAAAATTATCAGCTCCCTCGTCAGCGACATTCTCATGCCTCCGATTGGAAAGCTATTAGGCGGTGTGGACTTCAGTAATTTATTTATCAATCTTTCGGATAAATCCGTAACGACATTGGCAGAAGCTCAAGCCGCTGGCGTAGCAACCATTAACTATGGACTGTTCTTGAACGCCGTCATTGATTTTACGATTATCGCGTTCGCCATCTTTTTCCTGGTGAAACTGCTTAACCGCATGAAGAAAGAAGCCCCGCCCGCCGCACCGAACACCAAAGATTGCCAGTATTGCCTGTCGGCTATTCCGCTCAAGGCGAGTCGCTGTGGGCACTGTACGTCTAATGTGAGTTAAGGGGCAAGCATACATCAAGATAATTATCGACTCTATGCAGGTAATGAAATTTCCTACTATTCGACTTTCGAAGAAGCCAAAGTCGCCGCAGAAGATGTTGTGCCTAATAAAGTTGATCTTCGAATAGAAACTCTGAAAGAAATTGGCCTGCAGGAACCTGATTGGTGGGCTTATGAATATGGAGTCAATCAATGGGTGCCATCGTAAATGTGCAAATCACAAAAAGCCATTCGGGGTTGAAGGTTGCTTCGTTTTGCAACATCTTCTCTCCATCAAGCCCAGGCCTTTAACAAGGCGCTCCAGCCGACGGTCTTGCCTCCGCTTCGCTAGAATGACAGCAGAAATAAAAGACGAATTTATGTTTTTAAGAGGATACCGCTATGCGCCAGAGAAATGTGATTGCCCTATCTTTATTATTCAGTACCCAAGTCTATGCCGCCGGTCTTGATAGCCTCAGCAATTCCGAGGTTGCCGGAGGTTTGAAAGAAGCACTCTCCAACGGTTCGATCGCGGCAGTCGCCAAGCTCGGCCAGACCGACGGCTTTCTCAAAAACCAAAAAGTGAAGATTCCCTTGCCCTCCCCGCTGAACAAAGTCGAAGGCGCTATGCGCACCTTCGGTATGGGCAAGCAAGCTGATGAACTTATCGTCGCCATGAATCGTGCTGCCGAAGCGGCTGTGCCAGAAGCCAAGACCTTGTTGCTTGACTCTGTCAAGCACATGACCTTGCAAGATGCCAAGGGTATTCTCACCGGCGGCGATGATGCCGCAACGCAGTACTTCAAACGCACTACTAAAGATCCGCTCAGTGTAAAATTCCTGCCCATCGTCAAGCAGGCCACAGACAAAGTCGGCCTCGCGCAAACCTATAACAACTACGCTGGCCAAGCCGCGCAGTTTGGTGTGGGCGACAAGAAAAAAGCCAACATCGAAAACTACGTCACCGATAAAGCCCTGGATGGCCTCTACACCATGATCGGCGACGAGGAACGTGCCATCCGCCAAGACCCGCTAGGGCAGGGCGGAAAACTGATTAGCAAGGTGTTCGGAGCGCTGAAATAGCGTAGTAGAATCAGGCATTCACGGCACTATATAGGTGTCCAACTCTAGTTGAGTTTAATAAATGTACTGAGGTAAAATATAGCCATGCACAATCTTGCTGAACTAGAGAATGAAGTATTAAGACTTCCTCCACAGGAACGGGAACATTTGGCTTTAACTGCGTGGGCTAGCCTGGAAAATGGCCCTGCCCTTGATCCTGAGGGCATTAAAATAGCACTGTGCCGCGATGCTGAAATCCAATCTGGGAAAATCAAAACAATAAGCCAGGCTGAATTCATGCAACGTACTAGCGGCGGCAAATGAAGCTCGAGTATCACCTTTCAACAATCGCAGATTTAAATGAAGCAGTAATCTACTATAACGATTTGCAGCTTGGCCTAGGCAATCGATTTCGCTCTGAAATTTATGAGGCTATTGAGCGTATCAAGACAAACCCACTAATTTACCCTGAAATTAATGGTGTTCGCCGTGCTCTGCTAAATCGGTTTCCTTACTCTATCGTTTATCGTCTTGTTGAAGATCAAACAATCCGAGTACTACTCATCCGCCACCATAGCCTCCACCCAGAGCATGAATCTCGCCGAGAATAAGTATATCAAGTGAGATATCCTCTCTCCTTGCTGAAGAGAGCTAGGGTGGGGAGGGTTTTAATTCATCCGGAAGCGGATAATCAGGATACTGCTTCTTAAACTCAGCAAGATTTTTCTCCATTTCAGCAAGCTGTCCTTGTGCCTTTAGCTGTTTGATCTCATCCAGCCATTGTTCCGGACTGCGTTGTTTTTGCTTAAATCTATTCTCGCCAGAAAAATTAGCTGATCCCATTGGAGCGGCAGCAGGAACCGATTCTCTCTTTTCCATAGTCTGCTGTTCCGGAGTAGCTGACGGAGCTGGGACAGCAAGAGAAGGTTGGGCATCGTTCAGTTTTTTATCTTCAAAAGAATCAGCGCGTGCTTTTGGCTCGTCTTGCGCAGAACCAGTAGCATCCGTCGAGATAGGTTTTTCTTCCCGCTCCAGTGTGGCACCATCCGTTTCCCGTTTGCGCAATTCTTTGATGGGCGCAGGCGCAGATTGCGTGGTGATGGGTGCGGCACGAGCAGGTTCTTGTTTAAGTTGCGGTGTTTCTTCTTGCACAGGCGCTGCCGGATGAACGATATGAGGGGTGGGTTGAAAGTTCCCCTCATCAGTTGGGCGCTCGTTTTCCTGTTTCACCAAGAGTGCCAGTGTGAACGTAATAACTAAGGTGGCAGCGATGGACAGGGGAATCTGCCAACGCCGCAACGATTTATGAGTGCGTACCGGACGGGCAGCCACTTCACGGCGCGCGGCGGCAAGAATAGTGTCGTCTACACTGCTACGTGGGGCTTCGGTTCCGCTTTCCTGGTACAGGCTCGACAACTCGGTTTTGCCAGTGAGATAAGGTTCGAGCGGATCCTTAGCAGGCATTTTTTCAGTCATAACACACCTCCTAAACCAGCGCGCAGCTTAGCCACTGCATAACGTAGACGGCTCTTGGCGGTTTCGCGGTTTACACCCGTGACTTCAGCCATTTCGTCCAGTGAAAGCCCGCTTTCTTCGCGTAGCAGAAAGGCTTCGCGCTGGGGTGCGGGCAATTCAGCGACCAATGCCATCAATCTTTCCGAGAGCTGCCTGCGGTTAAGCTGATAGTCCGGTTCGTCCTGCACAGGGCCGGGCACCATTTCCATTTCCTCTGCCGCATCTTCGCCATAGCGCAACACAGTATGGCGCGATGTTTGGCGGTAGTGGTCAATCAGCCGGTTATGCGCAATGTGATAGATGTACGTGGTGAATTTCGCAGAGCTGGTATAGCTCTGCCGTGCGGCAATGAGTTTGAGCCAGACATCCTGAAACAATTCTTCCGCCAGCGCCGCGTTACCGCATTGGCGCAGAAAATAACGATACAACCCGCCACGATGACGGCGGTAAAGCGTCTCGAACGCCCCCGCATCGCCGTCGCGGTAGCTCATCATCAAGGCTTCGTCCGCTATATCGTCGCGCATGGCGATATAGTGTAGCGGAGCGATGGGCTCAGATAAAATTATATCCAGGCGCTCCACCTGTACATTTAATGATTACCCTTGAATGTTTTTAGCCAGCTTATCTGTTTAAACCCGGAGGATCAGGCACAAAATGCGCGGGGAAGGGAGACGGATTCCATGGCGCTGACTCTGACGGAATCACGCCCAGCGCAACCAGATTTCGATAGCTGTTGTAATGGAGGGTGATCAGTTCATCGGGCGTATCCGATGAACGTTCGAAGCTGGTATACGTGGCATAGGATTCTTCGTTGCGCCCGTGTCCGGTGCCGAGACGTTGTTCTTTAGCTAGCGACTTCGGTGCCGCATCGCGCTCGGCGCTGGCCGCCTGAGCCGGCTCATCCCGGAAAAGCTCAGCCTTGTCTTCACTTAAAGGCTGCGGCTGGAGGTAGCGCTTGAACACAGCTACCCCGATTACGCCGGTATTGTCGGGGCGGCCGGTGCGCGCCGCATAGGAATTTTCGTGCGCGGTAAAATAAAAAGCCGCAGTATTCTCCATACTTTTGCGCCAGCCTTTGATCTTGTAGGATTCCCACGGTGCGAGGACATATCCGCTTTGCTCCGGTGCGGCGGTTTCGCCCGTGATGGCGTTGACACCATCCACGGAGACGACGGTCAGAATATCGGCACCGGATTGATTGTGGACGACGATCTGATATTCGTTGCCGGGTTTGCCCACCACGTAGTATCTGCCTTCGTAAGAGTAAACCGGCAGAGCGCGCATTTGCTTGCGGTCATAGACGGTAAGCTCGGCGAGCGTTCCAAGGGCCTGCACGTTTCCCGCTAAACTGCACAGCACGGCGGCCAAACCTATTAATAAACGTTTCATTGTGATCTCCTGTGTGATGAAGTACTACGTAGGCTTAAACGTACAGTCGGAAGATTTGGGGTTAAATCTTGGGAGAAAATGTTGGGCCGTGCATAATGCATATGAGAACACCGAGGCGAGAAGTGTGGATAAAGAAGTAGTCATTCTGGTACACGGTTTGTGGATGACGGGGCTGGATATGACGCTGTTACGCAGGCGTCTGCGCCGCTGTGGATTTGCGGTCGTGCAATTTTCCTATCCTTCCGTGCGCAGCAGTGTGAAAGAGAATGCGCTGCGCTTGCAGCAATTTATTCAGGATATCGAAGCTGGAACAGTGCACTTCGTTGGCCAGAGTCTGGGTGGGTTGGTTATCCTCCAGCTTTTTCAGGATTTCCCCGCGCAACGTCCCGGGCGAGTGGTATTTTTAGGCACACCTTATTTGGGTAGCCATGTGGCGCGGTGCTTATCTGCACACACATTCTGGCGCAGCTTGTTCGGAAAAAGTCTGGAAGGGGCTCTGCTGCGTGGTGGGCCAGTGTGGGCCGGCCAGCGCGAGCTGGGGGTCATCGCCGGGACTTTGCCGATAGGAGGAGGTTTACTGATACGTGATCTGCCGCGCCCCAACGACGGCACAGTCGCAGTGCAGGAAACCTATGTGCCGGGAATGACCGCACACATTACGGTCTCGGCTTCACATACCGGACTATTGTTCGCTGCAAGTGTTGCACAACAGACGTGCGCTTTCCTGAAGACAGGCCATTTTCAGCCGATACCAAATCCACCTTAAGTCCACTGGATTAAGCCTCTGTGAACTGCTAAATTGATGAGACTTAGCAAAGGATCGAAGGTTTATGGCAGGACACAGTAAGTGGGCCAACATCCAGCATCGTAAAGGCGCACAAGATGCCAAGCGGGGCAAGATTTTCACCAAGTTGATCCGCGAAATCACTACCGCCTCGCGCCTAGGCGGGCCTGAGCCGAAGACAAATCCGCGCTTGCGCACGGCGATTGATAAGGCGCTGGTCAACAATATGACCCGTGACACGGTAGAGCGCGCCATCAAACGCGGTGCGGGCCCGATGGAAGGAGAGAGTTACGACGAAATTCGCTATGAAGGCTATGGTCCAGGCGGTGTGGCGGTGATGGTGGATTGCATGACCGATAACCGCGTACGTACCGTAGCCGATGTGCGCCATGCCTTCAGCAAGTGCGCCGGCAATATGGGCACCGACGGCTCAGTTGCTTATTTGTTCAACAAACTTGGCGTACTGAGTTTCCCGTCCGGTTGTGACGAAGATAAGATTATGGACGTGGCGCTGGAAGCGGGCGCGCAGGATGTCATTACGAATGACGATGGCTCCATTGATGTACTCGCTGCCCCCGATGATTTTACCAATATTAAACAGGCGATACTCGCCGCAAAGCTAAGTCCAGAGCAGGCCGAGATCACCATGCACGCCTCTATTAGTGTCAAGCTAGGCGCGGAAGACGCAGTAAAAATGATCAAGCTTCTGGATATGCTGGAAGATCTGGACGATGTGCAGAACGTTTATTCCAACGCAGATATTTCCGAGCAGATCGTTGCGCAGGCAATGTAAGAATAGCTTGCTGTTTCCTTATATCCGGGTGCAACAATGTCCGGTGTAATGCGCATTCTCGGCATAGACCCCGGTTCGCTCATCACTGGGTATGGCGTTATTGATGTGGAGAATAATAAGACACGCTATGTTACAAGTGGCTGCGTGCGTGCTACGGAAGATACATTGCCAGAACGGCTGAAAACGATCTTCGAAGGTGTCAGCGAAATTGTACGAACGTATCAACCGACGGAGATCGTGATCGAACAGGTCTTCATGCAACGCAACGCTGATTCCGCGCTGAAACTCGGCCAGGCCCGTGGCGCGGCGATATGCGCTGGAGTACAGCACGCGCTACCAGTGTATGAATATACCGCGCGGCAGATCAAGCAGGCCATCGTTGGCAAAGGCAGTGCTGCCAAAGTACAGGTACAACATATGGTCAAGGTGTTGTTGAAATTACCAGCCGCACCGCAGGCCGATGCCGCCGATGCTCTCGCCGCCGCGCTGTGCCACACGCACACTCGACAGTTACTCGGCCAGATACATAAACAAAGCGGTGCCGCCGGTGGTTGGCGCAAGGGAAGAATGCGATGATCGGGCAGTTGCGTGGAAAATTATTAGCACGCCAGGCGCCCTATCTGCTGGTGGATGTGCAGGGCGTTGGGTATGAAATTGAAGCACCGATGACGACGTTTTATGAGCTGGCTGCCGTCGGCGAAGAGGTTACGCTATATACTCACCTCGTGGTGCGCGAGGATGCGCATCTGTTGTTCGGTTTTGCCAGTGAATCGGAGCGCGCGTTGTTTCGCAGTCTGATTAAAGTGAGCGGTGTCGGTGCGAAACTCGCCCTGACGATTTTGTCCGGCATTTCCGCCGCAGGTTTTGTGCGCTGTGTGCAAAGTAATGACAGCGCAAGCCTGACACGTCTACCGGGCATCGGAAAAAAAACTGCCGACCGTCTGGTCCTGGAGATGCGCGACCGTCTGGCTGATTGGCACGACGCTGCACCCGATAGCTTGGTCGGTACGGCGCAAGCCCGCTCTGGCCAGAACGATGCTGTGAGTGATGCCGTCAGCGCCCTGATTACGCTGGGTTACAAACCGCAGGAGGCGAGCCGTATGGTGCATGCCATAGAGACGAAGGAGTTGGGCAGTGAGCAGATTATTCGCCTCGCGTTGCAAGCCTTAGTAAAAGCATAAAACTTTGAGGATGCCGTCTTGATCGAAAGCGACCGCCTGATGACTCCGCACAGCAAGACGCGTGATGACGAAGTGGTGGAGCGCACCATCCGCCCCGCGCGACTCGCTGAATATGTCGGCCAGGCTGCGGTGCGTGCGCAGATGGAGATTTTCATCCAGGCCGCCAAAGGACGTGGCGAGGCGATGGATCACGTACTGATTTTTGGCCCGCCCGGTTTGGGCAAGACCACACTCGCGCACATTATTGCCAACGAACTCGGTGTCAATATCAAATCCACGTCCGGTCCGGTGCTGGAACGTCCCGGTGATCTGGCGGCCTTGCTCACTAATCTTGAACCGCACGATGTATTGTTCGTGGATGAGATTCACCGCTTGAGTCCGGTGGTGGAAGAAGTATTGTACCCGGCTCTGGAAGATTATCAGCTCGACATTATGATCGGCGAAGGCCCGGCGGCACGTTCCATCAAGCTCGATTTGCCGCCGTTTACCCTGGTAGGCGCGACCACCCGCGCGGGGTTACTGACCTCGCCGCTGCGCGATCGTTTCGGCATCGTGCAGCGTCTGGAATTTTATAGTCCGGAGGAACTTGCTCTTATTGTAAAGCGTTCGGCTGGTATTCTCGGAGTCAGCATCGAGGCGCAAGGCGTCACGCAGATTGCTGGCCGCTCGCGTGGCACACCGCGCATTGCCAACCGCTTGTTGCGCCGTGTGCGCGACTTTGCTGAAGTGCGCGCCGCAGGGCGTATCACTGCCGACGTCGCTGACCGCGCACTGGATCTGCTCGACGTGGACAGCAACGGTTTCGATATGATGGACCGCAAACTGCTGCTCGCCATGATCCAGAAATTTGATGGCGGCCCAGTCGGTATAGACAGCTTGGCTGCAGCCTTGGGCGAAGAGCGTGGCACCATTGAAGATGTGCTGGAGCCGTTCCTGATCCAGCAGGGCTTTATGATGCGCACGCCACGCGGACGAGTCGCGACGCGTGCTGCTTATCTGCACTTTGGTCTACCCTGCCCCAAACCGGCGCTGGACGATGTTCCGCAAGCACCAGATCTTTTTGATAAACCGGATTGACCCCGCGCACCCGCCTGCACCGTTTATATAGGGAATCTTTTGGGAAACCGCCAGTCTATGAGAGAATGTAAACGGTATCTGCTAGTCCAGTGTTATGGCGCGTGAGTTTGTGTGGCAGGTCCGCGTGTATTATGAAGATACGGACAGCGGCGGCGTGGTGTATTACGCCAACTATCTTAAGTTCATGGAACGGGCGCGCACTGAGTGGCTACGCAGTCTTGGGTATGAACAAGATGTCCTGAACCGTCAAGAAGGGATCGTTTTTGTGGTACGCAGTGTCAAAATGGATTTTCTGAAGCCGGGATGCTTTAATCAACTGTTGAACGTGACCGTCAAACTCATGCAATGCGGAAAAGCGAGCCTCACCGTCGCGCAAAAAGTGCTAAATCAGGAAGACGCTACCTTGTGTACCGCAGAAATAAAACTCGCCTGTGTGAACATCACCAGCTGGACGCCATGCCCCATACCTGCATCTATTCTTGCGGAGATTTCGAGTGACCACTGACTTATCTATCGTACATTTACTCATCAATGCCAGCCTGATTGTAAAGCTGGTGATGCTGCTATTACTCGGCGTTTCCATGGTGTCCTGGACCATGATCTTCCGCAAGCGCAGCGCCCTGAAACAGGCGCGAGCTGCGGCAGAAGAGTTTGAGGAAAGCTTCTGGTCCGGCCAGGATCTGAATGCCCTGTACGCACAGATCACACGCCGTAAGCAGGCCTCCGGCATCGAAGCCATTTTCGAAGCCGGGTTTAAGGAATTTGCGCGCCTGCGCAAGCAGCCGGAAATTGAGCCGATGGCCGTGGTGGAAGGTTCGCAACGCAGCATGCGCGTGGCGTTCTCGCGCGAAGTAGATAGCCTGGAAATCAATTTACCTTTTCTTGCTACCGTCGGTTCCACCAGTCCGTACATCGGCCTGTTCGGCACCGTGTGGGGCATCATGAATTCCTTTCGTGGCCTGGCCAATGTGCAGCAAGCCACGCTGGCGCTGGTTGCGCCCGGCATCGCCGAAGCGTTAATCGCCACCGCCATGGGCCTGTTCGCCGCTATTCCGGCGGTGGTCGCCTACAATGCTTTTGCCAATGATGTCGAGCGCCTGCTGAATCGCTATGACGCCTTCCTCGAAGAATTCTCCACTATTCTGCAACGTCAGGCCCACGTGAATGGCAACCCCACG
>JAYTIZ010000102.1:0-3519 GCA_043731445.1 Gammaproteobacteria bacterium
CTAGCATCTCTGCGTGGTGGCCAAACGGTTGGAGATGAAGGATACATTATGACCGTCTATGTGACGGATTCGATCAAGGAAGGAGAATACGTATGGCCCACGTCCGCGTGATCCACGATCCAATCGGAGAGACGCTTACGGTCTACTTTTCCAATCCACGGGTCGATCAAGTCTGCGAGGAAACAGGCGAAGGGGTGGTTCTGACCAAAGATCGTCGGAGTGGGGAAGTGATAGGCTTGAACGTCTTTACTATAAGCCGGGGGCAGGCTCTCATACTGTAACCGTAGAAACGTTGGTGGCAGAAAAGGCCGGTAAATAAGCTTCGGTAGAGAACCCCGCAGATCGTAATCTGATGCTCGAAGAAGACGATTGAGACCCGTATCGCAGTCGGAGCGAAGCAGGAGCAGCCTGCAATTGAGAAACCGGTTTGCGAATGCAGGGCGAGAGTCTCACCCGAGCGTTCCTGGCACCATCGACGCACAGCCTAGTCCGCATGATTCATGAGCACTTCTGCTGTAATCGCCCATGCCGGACTCAAGCGAGCTGGGCGCGACGCGAAGTTCGAAATTCTGAACGCTTCAGCCTTCAGACCGCTTCACCCATCCTGCTTTTCGCGCAAGCCTCGCGAGTCGCGCATGTCGTGCGCCACTTCGCGACGAACTATCATGAAGAATGCGGGCTAAGCCAGTGACAAAACTGGCAGAATCATCTCTGGTCCCATCAAGTATCGTAGAAGAAAGACCAGACAGAGCAACTAGACGAGATAGACCAGATGAACGAAATGAACCAGATCAACCAGACAGACCATATTGACCGATCACCCGTCTCGCTAGTCTCGCGCGCCCCGCGCATCTCGCAGTCGCTGACACAACAGACATATCCGTCGGGTGTCGTTTATGTCGCAGCAACGTCGGACCTCGAATGTTCTGAACCTGAACCGTGAACTTCGAACCATTTCCATGCGCCTTCACCGCGAGTCGAAGTCAACAGTTATGCCAGACCCCATTTTAAGCGTAACTTGTAAGTTTGGGTGTTCGTAGTCATGCTGCATGCAGTGGCTTACCCGATGATCCTAGCTCGCGCGTGGGTTGACCGCTTGCGCAACGCCCACACAGATCACTATGCCATTGCTCTGGGCATGGCATGGGTAGCACTATTCGGTTTCCTTGGTAAACTCGCCGGAGCGGCCAAGGAGATGGCAGTTGCCTGGCGCTATGGCGTTAGCGAAGAGGTGGACGCCTATCTATTTGTGTTCAACTTGATGAGCTGGCCGGTTGGCGTTTGGTTCAGTGTTCTCACGGTCGTGCTGGTGCCTCTGGCAGCCCGCATCCGGCAAGGTGCATCAGCCGAGCTTCCTCGCTTCCGGGCAGAACTTCTCGGTCTCACCCTCATGCTTGGGGTAGTCTTGGCGTTCTTGGCCTGGTTCGGCCTGCCGTTGCTACTGCGTTCGCCCTGGACTGGCCTTCCCGTTACCAGCGTAACAATTGCCACTAACATGGTGCCGACGCTGGCCCTGTTGGCCCCCTTGGGCGTGCTCATCAGCCTCTTTTCCGCTTGGATGTTGGCTGCGGGATGGCACGCCAATACCCTGCTGGAAAGTGTGCCCGCCCTAGCGATTTTTCTAGCTCTGCTGGCCTTCCCCGGTGGCGGGGTTGAACCTCTGGTGTGGGGCACCATTGCCGGCTTTGCCTTTCACCTGGCCAGCCTTGCACTGCCTTTGGCACAGCGCAGCGAGATCGAAGCACCGCGCTTTATCCGTCGATCACCCCAATGGCCTGCTTTCTGGCAAGGATTCGGCATCATGCTCGTAGGCCAGGCAATGATGAGCTTCATCGGCATTATCGACCAGTTTTTTGCCGCTCACCTCGGCACAGGTGCCATTGCAACGCTCAGTTATGCCAACCGTATACTGGCATTGATTCTTGGTTTGGGCGCCATGGCGGTGGCTCGGGCCACGCTACCGGTTTTCTCTCAGGCTCAAGCTCAAGGGGGTGGGCACATGCACCGTGTTGCCACGCATTGGGCGCGTATCTTGTTTATGCTTGGCGTGGTTGCCATGATTATTAGCTGGTGGCTGGCACCTTGGGCGGTGGAACTGCTCTTTGAGCGCGGGGCATTTACGGCGCTGGATACCCAGACCGTGACAGAAGTATTTCGCTATGGATTGGCGCAGTTACCGTTTTACTTTGCTGCTCTGGTATTGGTTTCATTATTGGTAAGCCAAAATAAATATCATGTGGTTACTGTAATTGGCGCGTTAAACCTAGCAATCAAAATTGCCTCCAGCGCAGTAATCATTCCTTATTTTGGTGTTAGTGGGTTAATGATTTCAACATCGTTAATGCTGATAATTTCTTGTCTATTTTTGACCGCTGCTGTGCATAAAGCGCACCGATTGTTAGATGAGCATAAATGAATATTAAGAATATTCCTGGATATCTCCAGTTATTATTGGGGGTTAAGGCGAACGAAGTACTGGGATTTCGTCTTGTGACAAAGTTGGCCAAACACTTTGTTCCAACATATAGGTTTACATGGGCAGAACTAGCTTGGTTTCAAGATCTTGCGCTGAATGATGTATTGTCACGGTTTGAAGAGAGTGAGGGACTCAATGCGCATAGGAGATTTGCATTGCAACAGCTGTTAAGGCTGACGTCGCAAATTCCTGGCGACACTGCAGAGTGTGGTGTGTATAAAGGGTGTGGTAGCTACATAATTCTGCAGGCTAATAGGCGATCTTATCGTGATCGAGTCCATCATATTTTTGATTCATTTGAGGGGCTAAGTACCCCTTCTACGGAAGATGGGGAGTACTGGACCATGAATGACCTGTCGACGGACGAAACTGTTGTCAGGGAAAATCTAAGTGAGTTTAGTAATGTAAAACTCTATAAAGGCTGGATACCTAGTCGGTTTAGCGATGTTGAAGGCATTGTATTCTCTTTCGTTCACGTTGATGTAGACCTGTACGAGCCCACGCTAGAGAGTGTGAGGTTTTTTTATGACAGGTTAAGCACGGGTGGGGTTTTTGTCTGTGACGATTATGGGTTTCTTACATGCCCCGGGGCAACTGCGGCTATTGAGGAGTTTCTCCTTTCGAAGCCCGAAAAAATGGTATCCCTGCCTGGCGGGGGAGGGTTCTTTATAAAAGGATGTGTTACATCACCGGTTTAAGAGATGGATCAGTCGAAAATCTGGGATTACTACCAAAACGATGACGCAGTTGGCGATACGTTTATCAACGCTCGACCGCGTTATGAATATCTCGCGCAACAGATTGTATCAGGAATGCGTGCGCTTAATATCGGCGTGGGCCGCGGTGGGTTGGAAGCTATCTTGGTGAAGAAAGGAGTTGTGGCGAGCTGTTTGGACCCCAGCGAAAACGCTATCGACAGTCTCCGTAAACAATATGCACTCGGGGACCGAGCGCAAGTAGGTTTTTCTCAGGCTATGCCGTTTTGTGATAATCAATTCGACGTTGTGGTGATGTCCGAGGTGATGGAGCACCTTGCCGACGAT
>JAYTIZ010000103.1:0-8065 GCA_043731445.1 Gammaproteobacteria bacterium
GCAGGTCGGATCAAACAACGTGGATCCCACACAAGGCTGTTTCATGCCTGACAAGCTGCTATAGCTTTGCCGGTTCCGCTGCGCTTGAACCGACCTACACACTACCCCTCATCCTAACCTTCTCCCGCAAGGGGAGAAGGAACACTAATGGATGCCGCAAAACCTTCTAGCTCTGCCGCGAATAACGTAACATACGCCGGTCATGACACCGAGCATCCCGAAATCATCCATTACCGGCATTGTTTGGCCTGCCCTGCCAAGCCAAGCTGCTGCGACCATGCTGGCCATGCAGTACCAGCTTGAGCTGAGCCAGTGGTGGCCGCCCGAAGTGCTCCAGCAACAGCAGTTTGCTCAGCTCAACTTATTGGTGAAGCATGCTTACCAGACCGTGCCTTTCTACCGGGAACATTTCCGCGGTGCGTCGTTTGACCCGGGCGCAAAGCTTACCCCGGAACGTTTTGCTCAGTTGCCTTTATTGCGCCGCCGTGATATTCAATCCGCCGGACAAGCTTTACTGAGCCAGCAGGTGCCGACGGACCATGGAGAAGTCGGGAGTGGCAAAACCTCTGGTTCGACTGGTATACCCATTCAATATTTCAGCACCCAGCTCACGGGGTTTTTGTTTAATGTGCTTAGTCTGCGTGACAACTTATGGCATGGACGGGATTTCCGCAGGAAGCTTGCCGTCATCCGGGAAAGCATTAAACACAGTGCTCGTGACGCGTGGGGAATTCCCACTAGCGCCATTTTCGATACGGGGCCGTATGTCTCACTCGATATCCGTACCGATTTGGCTACGCAGTTAACCTGGTTGCAGGAAGAACAGCCCGACTACCTGGTAAGTTATCCCAGCAACATAGAGGCGTTGGCGGCGCTTTGTGTGGCAAAGGGCATCCGGCTGGAAGGGTTGCGCGAGGTACGCACTCTTAGCGAAACCCTCAGTCCGGAACTTCGTGTGGCCTGTCGGGAAGCGTGGGGTGTACCTATAGCTGATATGTACAGCGCGTCGGAAATTGGTTATATCGCCCTGCAATGCCCTGACTACGAGCATTACCACATTCAATCCGAAGCCGTTTTGGTGGAAGTGCTCAGCGCGGAAGGGCAGCCTTGTGGGCCGGGCGAAATAGGCCGCATTGTGCTGACATCTCTCCACAATTTTGCCATGCCACTGATTCGCTACGAGATTGGTGATTACGTGCAGCTGGGGGAACCCTGCCCATGCGGACGCGGGTTGCCGGTGATCACACGCATTATGGGCCGGCTGCGCAACCTGGTGACCTTGCCCGATGGCAGGCAAAACTGGCCGATTCTGCGCACGAGATATTTGATGGAGGTTTTTCCGCTACGACAAATTCAGGTTGTCCAGCGCTCTCTGGAACAGATTGAGGTCAAGCTAGTGGTGGCCCGGCCACTTTTACCGGAAGAGGAGAGCAAATACATCGCTATTTTGCAGGGGAGCCTCGGATACCCTTTCCAAATTAGCTTCTCTTATCATGACGCCATTCCCCGCAGTGCGAGCGGCAAGTATGAAGATTTCGTATCTGCAATCGTATAGAATTTGTGTAAGCTGCCAAGATTAAAAAATGCACCCCTTGGCCTTTGAAGAACCTACCTTAATCAGCGCTCCACTCGCGCATGCTGCCGCTGCGAGACTATGTCGCAAGGATGTCGAACATGGCGCTGATTGTTCCTGGTATCACGGTGCATGGCAGTACTTCCGTGCGCTCGGTTTGGTTTCGGATCCTACTGTGCATCGAGCAGTGTTGCTCAGTTCATTACGCGAGCTGGCGCGCACTGGCCAACACCCGCGCGTGCTGATTTCGGGTGCGACGGATTATTCATTATTAGCGCATGTGTTACGGGCGTATCAGTTGGAGGATGCGCAGCTCACCGCCAGCGCCGTGGATATCTGCGCAACTCCGTTGTATCTGTCCAAGTGGTACGCGGACCGGCTGGGCGCAGATATTACGACGAGTGTGGTGGACATCCTGGATTATCAGGCTCCCCAACCGTTCGATGTAATTTGTACGCACGCATTTCTAGGCTATTTCGACGCCACAGGGCGGCGCAGGCTGATCGCACAGTGGAAAAATCTGCTACGGCCCGGTGGACGGGTCGTCACCATCCAGCGCATCCGCCCAGACTATACGGATGAAATCGTGCGCTTTTCCGCAGAGCATGCGCGCAGTTTCCGGATGCGTGTTCTGGAAGAGGCGACCAAACAACAGGAGCACTTGGACATTATTCCTGAGGTGATAGCCGCTATGGCTCAGGTCTACGCCGAGCGTTTTTGGGGCTACCCGGTCAAATCGCAAAACGAATTAGCTGATCTGTTCACTGCGGGTGGATTCTGTCTTGAGCAATTCTCGACACTCACGCTGGATACCCACCGTAGTGCGCAGAACGCGGGGCCTACCATTCCATCCCACGCAGAATTTGTGCACGTGGTGGCGTCGCGCATCTAATGTCCACACCACAAAGAGATCGCTATTGAATATCCATCACCAACTACGTGAACTTATCAACGCCAATGCCCCGTATTGGGCGGCGGAGGCCGAGGTAGTGCGCACTTATTGGAATTCCCCGCTGCGTTCCAAAGAAACTGATCGTGCCTGGCTGTTGCGGCAAATGTATAAGGAGATATGGGATGGCGTCTACCCTTGCTTGAAAAGTATTGAGAGGGGCTTCGACCAACTCGAAAAGAGCATTAGCCGGGATGAGATGCTCGACTACACTAAGGTGCTGCAGGACGAGTTCATCCATTACTGCCGTTTTGCGGAAATATATGCGCTACTCGATGAGGACAACGCACGCTCACCGGGCCCGGAATACATACAACGTCACGGCAATTGGCGCGAAAATCAGGCATTGATGGCTATTCGCGCGCAGCATCGTGCTCAGTATGGAGTGCTGGGAACACGCGCCCAGATGTTCACCGAAGGGGGCTATTGCACCCTCTACTCGGAAGGCATGAAGCTCCAGGGTAGAGGCGGCGTTGATGACCTGATTGCCGCTGCCTGCTCGGTGGTCTACGAGGACGAGTTCGAGCACATGCTGATGGGCATCGTAGGCATCGATGCGGATACCTTGCCCGACCAGGATTGGACGCTGCTGACTCGCCTGACGGTCGAACAATTACAACACCGGATTCTCATGCGCAATGCCCAGTTTAGCTTCACAGTGCCGGAGGAAAGGTTGCGCGTGATTCACGGTGGCGGATGCGCGCCATTGGCGTTCGATTACGCACGGGCCTCAGGCCACGCATGACCCTAAATCGACACTAAACACTCTGCTCATACAGCCATGGATTCCTCCTCCTCATGTCGTAATGCCGATGCCCGCTGCATTGCCGCGCGGCTGGTCGCGAGCTATCTGGCGCGCTCTGCCCGGACTGCACCTGCATTCATTTATGGCACGGAGAGCGCTGTTACCGTAGGCTTAGGCAAGATCGAAAGCTGGTCATCGGCTGCCGCCGCCCCCAAAGCAAAATGTCCTTGGGGCGGCTTGAACGCTTTCACTGAGGCGCATCCAGACCGATACATCTTCGGCTATGTAGGTTTTGATATCCATTATCACGACCAGCCTCATACCTGTCCCCTCAGCTACCCCGCGGCACATCTGGTCGTGCCAGAATGTGTCGTGCAGGTCAGCGCAGCGGGGCTGCGGATATTAGTGGGAAATGCTACCCTGGCTCAGGCGGCGGCGAGCAGTGCTACACCCTGCCGCTGTAGGCAACTAAAAACCCTATCCGCTGTTACATTCGACACGATGCCGGAACCGCTCTACTGGCAGGCGGTGCAATCCGCGTTGGATTGGATAGACGGCGATGCACAGCGGCGCCTGACAGTAGCACGGCGGGTGACGTGCACGTTACCTCTGGATATTCTTAACTCCGTATACAGCGCCCCCAGCGGGAGCGCAATTTCCCGCTCCTTTTATGTCCATACAGCGGATATCGAAATTGCCGGACATAGCCCCGAATTGCTGGCAACCGGCGATGCCCGGCAATTTCATTCCTACAAACTCTCGGGCACCTATCCGCGCGCAGACAATCTTCATGTCGATGCCCAGCTGCGTGAGGCATTTATCCATGATCCTAAGATAGTGAATGAGCATGCATCGTCAGTCAGCTCAGCTGCAGCAGCTTTACGCGGCATGGGCAACGTCACGCAAGGCGCACCCGCAGTATTGGATTTACCCCTGATTCGCCACATGATGACGGCCTTCGAAATCAATACCACAGAGCCTAAAACCGTAGCCGATTGCTTGCGCTCCGTCATGCCTACCGGAGCGTACCCGCTACATGAAGGGCTGGTAGCCTTGCGTACTATCGAAACGCAAGCACGCGGAGCCTATTATGGATTGCTCGGTCTGATCGAGCCTGGCAGAACATTTAGTTTTTCACAGATCCTGCGTAGCGTGTTTCGTGATCGGCACGATACCCACGTCTGGGTCGGTGCAGCGGTGACACCCGATTCGGAGCCGACCTCGGAGTATGCGGAAACCCGCCTCAAGCTGGCGAGCATTCAGCTTGCCCTTATGCTGTAGTCATGATCAGCAATCCCCAACGGCAACCACTTTTTAAAAAGCGCGGATGGATCCAAGCCGAAGGTATAATATCGTTCTTCGCTACCGCTGCAGAATAACTTAGGAACAGCACTTTGAAACCGGGACGCAATGACCCATGCCCTTGTGGCAGCGGGCTAAAGTACAAGAAGTGCTGTGGCGCCAAGCAGGAAGGCGTCCCTGCGTCAGTGGATACGGCGCAGGATAAGGCTGCCGTGCCGATGATGGTGAGTGGTGGCGTCGAAAAAAAGCAGATAGGTGAACCACGCTCGTGCGGGGACTGCGCGGCCTGCTGTGAGGGCTGGTTGAATACACGCGTGTTAGGCCATCGGATTGGCCTGGGTCAGCCCTGCCCGTTCAGCTCTGGGCACAACTGCACCATCCACGAAACACGCCCGCATGATCCATGCCGGGTGTTCTTTTGCGGTTGGGCGGAGCCGGGCAGTCACTTGCCAGACTGGATGCAGCCTAATAACAGTGGCGTGATTGTGTTGACCGGAAGATCGAGCTGGCGCGACACACCTGTAGATGTAGTGGTATCCGCCGGGCGTGACCCGGACGAAAAGATATTGGGGTGGTTACAAGACTATTCGGTCAAAAATATGCGGCCGTTCGTCTACCAGCGCGACGAGATGTGGTACGGCTTCGGCCCGACGCTATTCCAGACTGATATGGCGGCCAAAACGGCGAGGGGCGAACCGTTATGGACTTGAGAGGCAGTGGCGAGTAGCTAGTGTCGAGGCCGAGCTTCTCATCCAGCAATATTCAATAAACAAAAACCCGCTACGAGGGCGGGTTTTTGTTTATTGGCTGGGGGACGAGGATTCGAACCTCGGTTAACGGAGTCAGAGTCCGTAGTCCTACCGCTAGACGATCCCCCAATAAAGCAGTGGCGAGTAGCGATTTCCGGACTTTTAGCTTCGCAAGCGCTGGCGACTCAACTCGCCACCTGGCGCTCGCTACTATCTCTTCGAGTATTGTGGTGCTTTGCGAGCCTTGTGCTTACCTACTTTCTTACGCTCGACTTCGCGTGCATCGCGGGTGACAAAACCGGCTTTGCGCAAGATGGGGCGCAGGGCTTCATCGTAAACCATCAACGCGCGGGTGATGCCATGACGGATGGCGCCGGCTTGGCCAGTATTGCCGCCGCCGCGTACGACCACGCTGATGTCGAACTTCTCGATCAGGTCGGTGGTCACCAGTGGCTGACGCACCATCATGCGTGCCGTTTCGCGTCCAAAGTAGACATCAATCGTGCGCCGGTTGATCATGATATCGCCCTTGCCGGGCTTGAGATAAACGCGGGCCGTGGAACTCTTGCGGCGGCCGGTGCTGTAGTATTGAGTAATTGCCATAGTGTTTTCTGTAATGAGTGTTAGATATCGAGCAGCTGAGGTTGCTGCGCTGCATGCTGGTGTTCTGCGCCGGCATAGACTTTCAGCTTGCGGAACATGGCGCGGCCGAGCGGATTCTTGGGCAACATGCCTTTTACAGCACCTTCAATAACGCGCTCCGGCTTCTTCTGCATGAGCTTTTCAAAGGTGATGGTCTTGACGCCACCGATGTAACCCGTGTGGTGTTGGTAGACTTTATCTTTGGCCTTGTTGCCGGTGACCTGCACCTTTGCGGCGTTGACCACAATAATATAGTCGCCGGTGTCGGCGTGGGGCGTGAACTCAGCCTTGTGCTTGCCGCGCAGGCGGCGCGCGATTTCGGTGGACAGCCGACCGAGGGTTTTGCCAGCGGCGTCTACTACGAACCAGCTGCGCCGGATGGTCTCAGGGCTTGCCATAAAGGTTTTCATGGGGTGTTGCTCCAGTCACTATTTCTGCAAAAGACTGCGGATTTTACAGGAGATGCCGCGCGGGGACAAGCCCTATAGACAGCTTCACTATTACGTTAGATTCTCAAGCGCTCAACCACGCGGCCGTTCTGGATATGTTCCTCAATGATCTCGTCTATGTCTTCCTTGTCCACGTAGGTGTACCAGACACCTTCAGGATAAACCACCAGCACCGGGCCTTCTTCGCAGCGGTCCAGGCAGCCCGCCGTGTTGACGCGCACCTGCCCCTGTCCGCGCAAACCCAGAGCCTTGATGCGCTGTTTGGCGTAGTCGCGCAGCTCTTGCGCACCGTGGTTATTGCAACAGGTTTTGCCCGGCTCGCGCTGATTGGTGCAGAAAAAAACGTGCTGATGGTAATAGAGGTCGGTCATGATGGTTTGGTTAGCGGAATTTAAGGGTTGCGCAATGCTAAAAATCTGAAAGAGCTTTGAGTGTCCATTGTACCCCTTGCCACTCGCACCTCGCTACTAGATACTTATTACTATGCATAAACGCTCGCTCTCACCATTGGATCAATTCATCATGGGCCTGGATCAGGGGCTTGCTGCGGTATTTGGCAAGGCTGTGAGTGCGCGCCAGCATCCTGTCGCCCCTTCTGGCGATGCAGACTTAAACACGGGCGAGCAAGTCTTGGCGGGGCGTTTGATGCGGGTGAATCATGCCGGAGAAGTGGCCGCGCAGGCACTTTACCGAGGCCATGCTCTCACCGCGCAAACCCCGGCCGTGCGTTCCCACATGAAGCGTGCTGCGGTGGAAGAAAATGACCATCTCGCCTGGTGCGAAACACGTATTGGCGAGTTGGCCAGTCATACCAGCCTGTTAAATCCTTTATGGTACGTCGGCTCGTATGCCATCGGTGCCTTAGCAGGCCGAGTGGGTGATAAGTGGAGTCTGGGCTTTGTCGCCGAAACCGAGCATCAGGTGGTCAAGCACTTAGATGAGCACCTCACGCGCTTGCCGGAAAATGATGCGCAAAGCCGCGCGATACTGGAGCAGATGCGCAGCGATGAAGCACACCACGCCACCATTGCCATTGAGGCCGGGGCTGCCCTCTTGCCTGTTCCGGTGAAAAAGTGGATGGCTGCTGTGGCAAAGGTGATGACCTCTATTGCTTACTGGGTATAGCGACATCTGGCTATTTGTCGCACCTGTACAACAAACTACTATTTTGTTTCTTTATTGGTAAAAATTACTTGCAGTATCCTCCCCCCTGATTTAGGATGCCCGCAAGTTATTTTATTGACGTATTTAGCGGAATGACTAAAAAAATAAAAAGGGGTTACCTAAATGAATAAGAAATTACTCGCCGTCGCCGTCGCCTCAGCCATGGCCGCCCCGCTGGCCGCCCAGGCTGACGAAGGCAACGTTACGATCTACGGCCAGGCCAACGTCTCCTACGATTATATTGATGCCGGTGGTGGTAACGCCAGTTTTTTAGGCACACCGATCTCTTTGCCTAATAAAACCAGCAGCAACGTCTCCACCAACCAATCCGTGTTCGGCATTGAAGGTTGGGAACCCCTGGGCAATGGCTTAAAGGCCGTGTTCCATTGGGACGTGTTCGCCGGTGTGGATAACGGCCAAGGCTTTGATGGTGGCTCGGGTGAAGGCAGCAGCTTCTTTGGCACCAGCCGTGACGCTTGGGTCGGCTTAGCC
>JAYTIZ010000104.1:0-23932 GCA_043731445.1 Gammaproteobacteria bacterium
GAGATGAGCTTTCCGTATTTCGTGAACAAGACCGCACCTGTTTCCGGCGTACAGAGTTTGATGGATTACAACGTCACCTTCATCGGCGAAATCGTAGATAAAAAAACGGTCATCACTGTGAAGGCCGTCGTGCCAGTGACCAGCCTGTGCCCCTGCTCCAAAAAAATCTCCGACTATGGCGCACATAATCAGCGTTCGCACATCTCCATGAGTGTGCGCACTCAAGGTTTTATCTGGATAGAAGAATTGATAGACCTCGCAGAGCGGGAGGCATCCTGCGAACTCTACGGCCTGCTCAAGCGCCCCGATGAAAAATACGTCACCGAACGCGCTTACGATAATCCTAAATTCGTGGAAGATTTGGTGCGCGACGTCGCCGCCAGCTTGAATGCCGATGCGCGTGTTGACGCCTATGTGGTGGAATCGGAAAACTTCGAATCCATACACAATCATTCTGCTTACGCCATGATTGAGCGTGATAAGACGGTGGAGGTCGCCAAGTAACAACTACAATTTACCAGAGGGCACAGAGAAACATCAAAATGCGCTTAATACTTCTTCCGTAACTCCATCACCTGCCCCTTGTTCTGCATCTCCAGCTGGCCCAGGAAAGACATACCCAGTAGCACAATGGGAGGGCTGGGGCCATCTAGCACTACCGCATTAATATCATGCAACTCAATATCCCCGACTTTCACTTTGTTGAGCTTGACCTGGTAGGCGGTTTCCACACCGGAGGCCGTCGTCACTACGCCCTGTTCTCCGAGCCGGAAGTCTATGCCGAGACGTTTGGCATCGTTGCTGTTCATGGACACCAAGGTCGCGCCGGTATCAACTAGAAAATTTACGGGCTGACCGTTGATGCTGCCTGAGCTGGCATACATACCCTGCGGATCACGGTAGAGTTGCACTGTCGTTTGTGTGGGCGCGGTAAAGTTGGTATTGACCTGACTGCCGAGTGGATACGTGTTGCGCTTGCCAGCAATTTCCAGCACAGCATTATTGCTGTTGGCCGAGATGAGCGTGACACCTTCCGGACTGGTCTGACCGACACTGAGGGTGCGTTGCTTGCTGTCAATCACTACCACTGCCTTGTCTTTGAACAAGCCCAGAACGGTCACGTTACTCACTGCCAGGGCAGCCGTGCTCGCCATTATTAACATCAACAGACTGACAAGTTTTCTACAACGCATATCACACCCCTTTGTGTTAAGCATCTTTGCGGCGACAGCTGTTATTTTTGGGTATTATGCCAGTGATGAAACCTTTACGCATATTCCGTCACGTTGCAAATGAGGGGCCAGGTTATCTGGCGGAGTTCCTTGGCCAGCGTGGCGTTCCCTACGAGATGGTCTGCATTGATCAAGGTGACCGGGTGCCGGAAGGCATTGAGGATAGCGCTGGGCTGGTATTCATGGGCGGCTCCATGAGCGTGAATGATCCACTGCCCTGGATCGCGCAGGAATTAGTGCTGATCCGACAAGCCGTTGCCGCAAACTTACCCGTGCTCGGCCACTGTTTGGGCGGTCAACTCATCAGCAAGGCGCTAGGCGGCACCGTCACGGCTAATCGTGTTAAGGAAATTGGCTGGTATCCGGTGCAGAGTCACGAGAGCGCGATCACACGAGAATGGCTGGCAGGATTACCTACTGAGTTTGAGGTGTTTCACTGGCATGGCGAGACCTTTACTCTTCCAGCGGGCGCGACACCCATCTTGCGTAACGAACATTGCGCTCAGCAAGGCTTTGTCATCGGCAATACGCTGGCCTTGCAATGTCATATAGAGATGACCGCCGCGATGGTGCGAGAGTGGGCCGAGCATGGCCAGCATGAGATCGCCACCCCTTCCGCAACGGTGCAATCGGCAAAAGATATGACGTACGATCTGGACACCAAGGTCAGTGGCCTGCAAAAAGTAGCTCAGTCACTCTATCAGCGCTGGCTACAGCCCATCGTTACCAAATAGCGTCTTATTTGAGCCGTTCGTAGTGAGCCGTGAGCTTGCCGAACGGTCGAACTATGAACGGTCAACAACCACCCTTCGACAGGCTCAGGGCAAACGGTTTTGATGAAACTGAGGCACTATCGTTGCTGCGCAGAAAATCTCTTTATACCTACTGGACTTGCACGGGAAATTCATTAAACTCAATAGTGCAACACACGTCGCAGATTCATTACAGCCATTAATATCGAGGTCGTTAGCATGAGTCTTGGTACTGTGAAATGGTTTAACAATAGCAAGGGGTTCGGATTTATCTCACCTAAAGATGGCGGCGAAGATGTTTTCGTGCACTACTCCGCGATCACCAGTGAGGGCTTTAAGTCTTTGACTGAAGGCCAGACTGTCGAATTCGAAATTACCAAAGGGCCTAAGGGCCTGCAGGCAACCAACGTCAAACCTGCCTAAGCTAGGTAGAGCCGGTTTCAGTCGTTAAGGCCCCCTATTGTCGTGTCGGCTGCGAGCGCCGCCAACGGGGGAGTTCCTTTTATTTGCCCAAGTTCTAGGCAGCGCCAGACTTCCCCTTTATACTTCCATGACTGTTTAGCTACGGGCGATCATGCCCAAGCCCGTTTTCAATTCTCAGCAGGGAGAAAATGCCCATGTATCGCACTAGATTTATCCTGTGGTTTGTTGTTATCGCACTGGGACTGACTGCGCCTTTAGCTGGGTGCGGACAGAAGGGCGATCTCTATCTGCCAGACCAGCAGACCAGCCAAAAGTCCAAGTAATTCGCCTGTCTTTAAGCCGTGGCTCCCCAGCATTTTAATTACCGTGCAGGGCGACTGTTTGCCGAGGGCGTAGATGCCGCGGCAATCGCCGCCCGTTTTGGCACGCCCTGCTACGTCTATTCGCGTGCCGCGATTGAACAAGCCTGGCAATCTTTTGATCAGGCTTTTGCTGCACGCAACCACCTAGTCTGTTATGCGGTCAAGGCCAATTCCAATATTGCGCTGCTAAATCTGCTGACCCGCCTGGGTTCGGGTTTTGATATTGTGTCGGGTGGAGAGTTGGAGCGCGTGCTCGCCGCCGGAGGCGATCCTGGCAAAATTCTTTTTTCCGGTGTGGGTAAGCGTGCGGACGAAATCCACCGCGCTTTGGAAATAGGCATCGGATGCTTTAGTGTCGAGTCTGAAGCAGAGCTGGAGCGCCTGAATGAAGTCGCCGGAAAGCTGGGGCGGCGTGCGCCGATTGCGCTGCGGGTGAACCCCGACGTAGACGCGCGCAGTCATCCTTATATTTCCACCGGCCTGGCCGAGAATAAATTTGGTGTTGATATCAAAACTGCGCCAGCCATTTATGCGCGTGCTGCAAATATGCAGCATATTGAAATATTGGGCGTCGCCTGTCATATCGGCTCACAACTCACCGGCCTCGAACCCTTTGTAGATGCATTAGAGCGAGTGCTGAAGTTGGTAGATACTTTAGCGGCACAAGGTCTGCAGATTCGCCATCTCGATTTAGGCGGCGGCCTGGGCATCTGTTACAACGACGAAACGCCGCCCTCGCCTGCGCAATATGCAGCTGCGTTGCTGGAAAAACTGCACGGTCGCTCCTGCAAAATTCTCGTCGAACCGGGACGTGCCATCGTCGGCAATGCTGGCGTGTTGCTGACCCGGGTGGAATATCTCAAACATAACGCGCAGAAAAATTTTGCCATCGTGGACGCTGCCATGAACGATCTCATGCGCCCTGCTCTCTATGATGCTTACCATAAAATTGAACCTGTGCAGGAACGCTCTGGCCCTACCAAGGTCTACGAGATTGTCGGGCCGGTATGCGAAAGCGGTGACTTTCTCGGGCGTGGACGCACACTGAATCTGCAACAGAACGATCTGCTGGCAATTATGTCGGCGGGTGCCTATGGTATGAGTATGAGCTCTAACTACAATACGCGTCCGCGTGCCGCCGAGGTACTGGTGGATGGCGAGCGGATGCATCTGATACGCGCACGCGAGACAGTGGCGGATTTATTTGCGAGCGAAAATACGCTGCCATAGTCATGTTTCAGGCTTGATATTTCCCACAGGCACCCAATATCCCTCCCTGTACCATTTTTACTAAGGGCTTTTCATTGAAACAATTTGACGGAACAACCATTCTGTCGGTACGCCGCCACGGCAAAGTCGTGATCGGCGGCGACGGCCAGGTCTCGATGGGCAATACCATCATGAAGGGCAACGCGCGCAAGGTGCGCCGTCTCTATCACGACCAGGTCATTGCCGGTTTTGCGGGCGGCACGGCTGACGCCTTCACACTGTTTGAGCGCTTTGAGGGCAAGCTGGAAAAACACCAGGGCAATTTGACGCGCGCTGCGGTGGAGCTTGCCAAAGACTGGCGCACCGATCGTCTGTTGCGCCGCCTGGAAGCCTTGCTGGCGATAGCCGATAAAACCACGTCGCTGATTATTTCCGGTAACGGTGATGTGATCGAGCCGGAGGATAATCTCATGGCGATCGGTTCCGGCGGGCCGTTTGCCCAGTCCGCAGCGCGTGCCTTGTTGGAAAATACCGAGCTCGACGCGCGTAGCATTGTCGAAAAGAGTCTCGCCATCGCTGCGAATATCTGCGTCTTTACTAATCACAACTTCACGCTGGAAGAACTCTAAACTACCTCGCTGTGCGGGTGCTGGAATTGCTATGTCTTTAACGCCTCATGAAATCGTCCAGGAACTGGACAAACATATTATCGGCCAGGCCGCTGCCAAGCGCGCCGTGGCCATCGCCTTGCGCAACCGCTGGCGTCGCACCCAGGTGGCCGAGGAACTGCGCAACGAGATCACCCCCAAGAATATTCTGATGATCGGACCTACCGGTGTAGGTAAAACCGAAATCGCTCGCCGTCTCGCGAAACTCGCGAATGCGCCGTTCATTAAAGTCGAGGCCACCAAATTTACCGAAGTGGGCTACGTGGGGCGTGACGTGGAATCTATCATTCGCGATCTGGTGGACACCGCCATCAAGATGACGCGCGAAGAGGAAATGAAAAAAGTGCGTGACCGCGCCCAGGATGCCGCCGAGGAACGCATTCTGGATATTCTGTTGCGTCCGGCACGTGATGCGGCCAATCACCCTGTGGAGCCGAGCGTAAGTAGCAGCGACGAACCACCCACCCGTCAACGCTTTCGCAAGATGCTGCGCGAAGGCACGCTGGACGATAAAGAAATCGAGGTGGACGTGAGCGCCGCACCGATGGGTGTGGAGATCATGGCGCCGCCCGGCATGGAAGAAATGACCGGCCAATTACAAAGTATGTTTCAGAATCTGGCAGGCAATCGTACGCGTACGCGCAAGTTACACATCAAAGAAGCGCTTAAAATCCTCACTGACGAAGCCGCTGCCAAACTCATCGATGAAGAGGCGCTCAAGACACATGCGCTGCACAGCGTGGAACAAAATGGCATCGTGTTCCTCGATGAGATTGATAAAATTGCCAAGCGCGGTGAATATGCGGGAGCGGATGTGTCGCGCGAAGGCGTACAACGTGACCTGTTACCGCTGGTGGAAGGCAGCACCGTGTCCACCAAATATGGCATGATCAAGACCGATCACATTCTCTTCATCGCTTCCGGCGCGTTTCACGTTTCCAAACCCTCTGATCTTATTCCGGAATTACAGGGCAGACTGCCTATCCGTGTGGAGCTGGATGCTCTGAATGCTGAGGACTTCGTGCGCATTCTTACTGAACCGAATGCCTCACTCACCGAACAATACAGTGCGCTGCTGGCCATCGAAGGCGTACAGCTGAAATTTACGCCGGACGGTATCAAGCGCATCGCAGAAGTCGCCTGGCAGGTTAACGAGCGCACCGAAAATATCGGTGCCCGCCGCCTTCATACCGTCATGGAACGCCTGTTGGAAAGCATCTCTTTTGATGCGGCCGATCATGCCGGTGAAACCATCGAGGCCGATGCCGTCTATGTAGACAAATATCTTGCCAAGCTTGCTCAAGATGAAGATTTAAGCAGATATATTCTTTAACGGCAGTGGCGAGTATAAAGTAGCAAGGAACACCCGTTTTTTCTTGCTTCTTATTTAATAGAAAATTTATGACAACCAATAAACCCCGACCTACCGAAATAAAATTGCACCAGAAGTCGCGGGTTCTGGAAGTGAGTTTCGACGATAGCTCTCACTTCAATTTGCCGTGCGAATATCTGCGGGTCTACTCACCGTCGGCTGAAGTACGCGGGCACGGCCCGGGGCAAGAAGTGTTACAAATCGGCAAAGAAGACATCAATATTGCCGCCATTGACCCCGTAGGAAGTTATGCCGTGCGCCTGCACTTTGATGACGGTCATGATACTGGCCTCTACTCCTGGACTTTTCTGTACGAGCTCGGCATTCACCAGCAGGAATGGTGGCAGGCCTATCTGGATCGTTTACAAAAAGCAGGTCACACGCGCCAAAGCATCTAAATCCCTCACCTCTGCACCAAAAAAGAGGCTCAAATAGCATCAAGCTAGCGTTATATAAAGAAATATCGCGCGCTGATCGCTATACTAATAATCCCAACTTTTTAAGAGAGTCCGGCTTCATGTCTGCTGCTGATAAAAAATCAACGCCTGAAGCTCCACACACCACCCACTTTGGGTTTCAACAAGTACCGGTTGGGGACAAGGCCGGCAAAGTAGCGGGCGTGTTTACCTCAGTCGCGGATCGTTATGATCTGATGAACGATGTCATGTCATTCGGCATGCATCGTTTATGGAAACGTTTCACGCTGGACATGAGTGGCGTGCGTCCCGGACAGCGGGTATTGGATTTAGCGGGTGGTACGGGTGATCTGGCGGCTAAATTTGCTGCCCGAGTAGGGCCAACCGGCGAAGTGACCGTGGCCGACATCAATGCCGCCATGCTGCAACGCGGCCGCGAACACCTGACAGACCGCGGTATCGTCGGTAACGTGGCCTACATCCAGACTGATGCCGAATCTTTACCGTTCCCGGATGATTATTTCGATTGCATCACCATAGCCTTTGGTTTGCGCAACGTGACACGTAAAGACCGCGCACTCGCCGCGATGCAACGTGTACTAAAGCCGGGCGGACGGATGCTGATCCTGGAATTTTCCAAGCTGAAACTCACTGGCCTGCAACCGCTATACGACGCCTACTCTTTTAAGGTACTGCCGCTGATGGGCAAACTTATCGCCAAAGATTCGGACAGTTACCGTTATCTGGCCGAATCCATACGCATGCATCCCGATCAAGATACGCTCAAGACAATGATGGAGCAGGCTGGCTTTGAGCGCTGTGAATATTTTAATTTAAGCGGTGGGATTGTCGCATTGCACAGGGGCTATAAACTATGAGCACAGGCGTCGGGCTGGGGCCGAATACGCAGTATGCCGGTTTTTGGCGGCGTGTGGCCGCTACAATTATTGATACCATAATATGGCTGCCTTTACTATTGATGATCCTCTACCTCATTTACGGGCCCGCTTATTTTCAATGGTTGATGGAAGATCATAGTATTTATGCTGTGTATGGTCTCGCTGACGGACTCGTCAGTTACCTATTACCTATTATTGCCACCGTGCTTCTCTGGGTTAAGTTTCTAGGTACGCCCGGAAAATTATTACTTGATTGTCATGTGGTGCATGCCGATACGGGAAAACCACTCAGCATCGGGCGTGCGCTGTTGCGTTATGTTGCTTACTACATCTCCATGCTACCTCTCATGTTAGGCTTATTGTGGGTCGGCTGGGATAAGCGCAAACAAGGCTTTCACGACAAGATCGCCAATAGCGTGGTCGTGATCGGCAAAGACTCTATCGAAACGCTGGAAGATTTATAATCAGCGCGCGGCAAGGAAAGATTTTGAACGCACCCGCACACTTCACCACCGCTGTGACCTACGCCGTTAATCGTTATCTACGTCTTGATCCTACGATATTGCCGCGCTTAGCGAATCTGTCCGGCAAGGTCATTGCCGTTGATATCACTGAACTCAATAGTGTCCTCTACCTGCTTCCCGGCGCAGCGGGTATTGAAGTACAGATGCACTGCGACACTGCGCCCGATGTTACGCTGCGTGGCCCATCCTGGGCACTGATGCGCTTGGGCATGCAAAAAAATAACGCCGCCACGCAGACCATGCTCGCAACAGGAAATGTTGAGATCAGCGGCGACATGGATCTCGTCCAGCGCTTCAAACACATTCTCGATGCTATGGATATTGATTGGGAAGAACTGCTCTCCAAACTGACCGGAGATGTGCTCGCGCATAAACTGGCGAATGCAGCACGTGACACCCGCGACTGGGGCAAGGGTTCATTTGTCACGCTGGGGCAGAATTTTACTGAATATCAGCAGGAGGAAGCCCGCAATCTACCGACTCAATATGAGATCAATGAATTTCTGAAGGCAGCGGACGTTTTGCGTGATGATGTCGCCCGCATGGAACAACGCGTACGCCGTTTGCTCAATACTTTAACGAGTGCTGATCCGGAGCACACGTTTTGATCCGCACCGGACAAATCCTGCGGCTGTTACACATCAACCGCGTGCTGGTCAGACACGGCCTGGATGAGATCATCCTCGCCACACACTTGTTCCGGCCGATACGTTTTGTACTTTACCTGTTACCCTGGCACTGGTTTCGTGGCGCACAAGGCCCGCGCGCAGTACGTATTCGCGAAGCACTGGAAGATTTAGGGCCGGTCTTCGTCAAATTCGGCCAGATGCTCTCCACTCGCCCTGATCTCCTGCCCGATGACATTGCGCAAGAGTTAACGCTGCTGCAAGACAGCGTACCACCCTTCCCCGGCGCGCTGGCCTGCAATATCATCGAACAGGCTTACGGCAAAAAGCTCACCGAGCTGTTTCAGAACTTTGACGAAACCCCGCTGGCCTCGGCTTCCATCGCACAGGTTCATGCGGCGAGCTTGCACGACGGACGGCAGGTTATCGTTAAGGTAGTGCGTCCCAGTATTGAAAAAGTCATCGCGCGCGATATCAGTCTGCTCTACACGCTAGCCGATCTTGCCGAACGCTACTGGTCGGAGGGCCGACGTCTACGCCCACGTGAAGTGGTCGCCGAATATGAAAAAACGATTTTCGATGAACTCGATCTACTGCGTGAAGCGGCGAATGCCAGTCAGTTGCGGCGTAATTTTTTAAACTCGCCATTGTTGTATGTGCCTGAGATTGAATGGCCGTTGGCGCGGCGTAACGTTATCGTCATGGAGCGCATCTACGGCACGCCGGTCAGCGACATGTCCACGCTCATCGCACACGGTGTTAATCTCAAAGAACTCGCCGAGCATGGTGTGCAGATATTTTTCACGCAGGTGTTCGAACATAATTTTTTCCATGCCGACATGCACCCAGGCAATATCTTCGTATCGGATAAAGGCCAGTATCTCGCCGTGGATTTCGGCATCATGGGTAGCTTGAGCGAGCGCGACCAACGCTATCTCGTAGAAAATTTCCTGGCCTTTTTCAACCGCGACTACCAGCGCGTCGCACAGTTGCACGTAAATGCCGGTTGGGTGCCCGCCGAAACGCGGATAGACGAATTTGAATCGGCTATGCGCACCGTCTGCGAGCCTATTTTTGAACGCCCTCTAAAAGACATCTCGTATGGCCATTTATTGCTGCGCCTGTTTCAGACCGCGCGCCGCTTCAATATGGAAGTCCAGCCGCAGTTGGTGCTGCTGCAAAAAACTTTGCTTAATATCGAAGGCCTGGGCAGACAGCTTTATCCTGACCTTGATCTCTGGCAAACCTTCAAACCCTTTTTGGAAGGCTGGATGAAGCAGCGTGTAGGTGTCAGTGCGCTGCTCAAATCGCTAAAAGATAACGTCCCGCACTGGGCGGAAAAACTTCCGGAAATTCCCCTCATGCTGCATGAGGTTCTGCAACAGGCTCGCGATGGAAAATTACAGATCGAATGGAAATCCGAGGAGCTGGAAAGAATCCGCCAGGACATCAAACGCGCCAGCCACGGTGCTTATGCGGCCATCCTCGGCTCCAGCCTGATCATCAGTGCTGCCGTCATCACCAGCCTGGATGGCTTTGCCCCTTTTATGCTGGGCGGCGTACCCGTTTTGACATGGTTACTGGGTGGCGTTGGGCTGCTCATCCTGCTCAGTGCCTGGTCGGGCAGACGAGATTAACCGTTCAGCCTAGGTTCAGCTAACTCTATTACAATGCGAGGTGATTACACTTGTCACCTATCTGGCGTACTATGTTGTCTCGTCTAAACTAACTTCAAAGGATATGAAAATGAAACAGTCCAAACTATTAATATGCGGCATCGTCGCTAGCTTTATGTTAGCCAGTTGTGCAACGAATGACTTCGGCAACAGAAAACCCTTAACGGATACGCAGAAAGGCGCCGGTATCGGTGCATTAAGTGGCGCAGCACTCGGTGCAATCTTCTCGAAAAACAACAGGGGTACAGGTGCCTTGATCGGTGCCATCGGCGGCGGTCTAGCCGGTGGACTCGTAGGCAACTACATGGATAAGCAAAAACAGGATTTTGAAAAAGCCCTGGTCAATGAGCGCAACGCCGGCGTCATCAACATTGAACAGCTGCCGAACAACAGCCTACGCATTACCATGACTAGCCAGACCGGTTTCGATGTAGATTCTGCCAGCATTAAACCAGGCTTCTTCAGCACTATGGATAAGATTGCCGCAGTGGTCAAACGTTACGAAAAGACCACGCTCACCATCATTGGCCACACTGATAACACTGGAGCTGACGCCTACAATCAAGGACTCTCAGAACGCCGTGCACAGTCCGTACAACAGTACTTCACTCAGGTTGGCGTCCACCCGTCACGTCTCACCGCCATTGGTAGAGGCGAAAGCGAACCACGTGCTGATAATTCAACAGAATCCGGAAGGCAGTTGAACCGCCGTGTGGAAATTATTGTTGAGCCAGTGGTTGCTCAGTAAGTTTTATAATTGAATGGCGGACACCAGCAAATCGGTGTCCGCCGTTTATATCAACTGTTATATGCTTGCTAACCCGTTCTTCAAGCGGGGCGCTGCGCTAAAGCGCATCGACCCTTATGTCAAACGTTAGGCGTCCAAAGTGAGACTCACCTTGCACTACCGTGGGCCTCTGCGTGCGAATGGAAATCCACAACACAAACACGAATTGAGGCAGCATTTCCATCTGCAATTGAATACGCTCTGGTCTCAAGCACCGCTGTCAGAGTACTCGGCTTTACTTAAGCCCAGACTGCGAGAGAATGAATACTCGCTACTGCGGGAAATCCCCCCGTTCGTATTCGCTCCGCTGATCTCTACGGAAATGAACGTCATTGCAGAACTCAACATTGTCTTACTGCGTCCGGAGCCTCCCGGTGCCCTGCTTACGCAAGGCGGAGATATTGACAATCGGCTCAAGACACTGTTCGACGCGCTTTCAATGCCCCAGCAAGCGAATTCATTGCCTTGTGCCGCAGCGCCAATGGATGACGAAACGCCGTTCTTCTGCTTGCTCGAAAATGATAACTTGATTACTTCAGTAGCCGTCCGTACAGAGCAATTACTTGAGCCTGATGCAGACTCAACGATTGTCGACGCAACGATTCATGTCCGCACTCGCACAACTCGTCAAACTTGGGGCAATGGCAACTTTGCGTAGCCTGTCGCGCGGGATATCTAACCCTTCCATCCAGCGTTTGTCTTCCGTCCTACAGCCCCCAACCGTCGCTCATATCAAACGTTAAGCTTATGGCCGTTGCAGTGCCGCCTCAACCTGCTCGCGTTTTTGTTTTCCCACCAGTATTTCTATCAACTCCAGCGCAAAATCCATTGCTGTACCAGGGCCTTTAGACGTAATCACCTTGCCGTCTTTGACAACAGGCGCGTCTTTTAAAAGGATGTCGGGTAAGCCCATTGCTTCTAATACACCAGGATAACCGGTGGCCTGTTTGCCGTTAAGCAGGCCAGCATTTGCAAGCACACTGGAAGCGGCGCAGATGGCGGCGGTAAATTTTCCGCTGCTGGCCATTTTCTTGAGTAACTCGGAAACACGCACATCGGCATTAAGATTGTCGGTGCCGGGCTGACCGCCGGGCAGAACCACCATGTCGAAGTCTTGGGCCAAGGCTTTATCTAAGGTGGTATCGGGAAGCAGGTGAGTGCCACGGCTTCCGCAGACGGGTTGCTCATCAAGCCCCGCAACGACGACATTGATGCCGGCACGGCGTAGCAAATCAATGAGGGTTACGGCTTCGAGTTCTTCACAGCCCTGCGCAAGAGGAATTAGAACATTGGGCACGCGGACTCCTCACTGAGTCAACATTCCCTCTCCCCCTTTTAAGAGAGAGGGAATCATTTCTTTTACAATCTTGTCTGGTAGATGGTGAGCCCTTTGAGGAGATTAAGCGCCTCATGAAGCTGGTAGTCGGTGTCAGGCGACGAAAGACCGTTAGCCTCTTTTTGGGCGGGAGGGGTAACAGGAGCGTTTGTGCCATCTCCCGGCTGCGCAGGTGTCACAGGGTCGGCAGCGTCTTTTTTGTCTGCGCCGGTTTTACCAGCATCCTTGCTGGCAGGATTGATGAGATGGCGCGTCAGGTCAGACTCTTTAAGCGGCTCTATGGTCACCGCATCGTCATTCGCCGCCAGTTTGATCTTGCCTAACACCACGTCTGGCACGATGCCTTCAGCCTGGATGGAGCGGCCCGACGGCGTATAGTAACGTGCGGTGGTAAGCTTCAAGGCAGAATCATTGAACATGGGCAAGATGGTTTGTACGGAGCCTTTGCCGAACGTTTTCTCACCCATGATGATGGCGCGCTTACTATCTTGCAGAGCACCTGCCACGATTTCCGAAGCAGAAGCCGAACCGGCATTCACCAACACGACCATCGGTGCGCCGTTCAGCACATCGGGTGGCGTGGCGTTGAATTTGGTCGCGGAATCCTTAGCGCGCCCTTCGGTATAGACGATCAGACCTTTCTTGATAAAGGCATCACTCACGCTGACCGCAGCACCCAGCACACCACCGGGATTATTGCGCAGATCCAATACCAGGCCCTTGAGTTCGCCACCATTCTCTTTCTTGAGTTGCGTGACCGCTTCGATCAGATTATTTCCGGTCTGGGCCTGAAATTGCGAGATGCGTACATAGGCATAGCCCGGCTCCAGAAGTTTCGACTTGACGCTCTTTACTTTGATTGTGTCGCGCACGAGGGTAACGATGATCGGTTTTTCTTCGCCTTTGCGGATCAGCGTGAGGGTGATTTTACTACCCACCTTGCCGCGCATAAGATTGACGGCATCATTGAGTTCCATACCTTGCACTGGCGTGTCGTCGAGCCGGATGATCAGATCACCCGCTTGCACACCCGCATGTGACGCTGGGGAATCATCAATGGGTGTGATGACTTTCACGAAACCGTTTTCCATGCCGACTTCCAGCCCCAGACCGCCAAACTCGCCAGTGGTGCCAATCTGTAATTCCTCGAATTCTTTCTTATCCAGATAACCTGAGTGTGGATCCAGGCCGGAGAGCATGCCTTTGATGGCATATTCCAGCAGGGTTTTATCTTCCACAGGTTCGACGTAGTCGCTCTTGATCTTGGCAAAGACTTCGGTAAAAATCCGCAATTGTTCCAGCGGCAAAGGCCCAGCTGCTGTCGCCTCTTGGCGTTGCGCCATCACACCGCCGCCGAGCGCCAGGGATAGCCCAAGAACGAGCCCCAGGGACAGGATAATAGGTGTACGGGTTGTGCTGTTCATGTGTTGCTCCAAATGCCAATGCCGGATATCAGGTAACGACTACTCATTAGATAAAGTATACCGCTTGTCTCTCACGACTTGTCACTGCTTTTTACACCAAAGCACCGGGTTGGCCGGATCGCCCTGGTGACGAATCTCAAAATACAGACCGTGGCCGTCACGCTCATCACTATCGCCTACACTAGCGATGACTTCGCCAGATTCCACCCAGTCGGCAGTGTGTTTAAGGAGGCTTTGATTATGTCCGTACAGGCTCATATAGCCGTTGCCGTGATCAATGATAATCAGCAGACCAAAGCCGCGCAGCCAGTCGGCGAAGGCCACGCGGCCGTAGGAGATCGCTTTCACCTCTTGCCCGGTGTCCGCCCCGATCAATACGCCCTGCCACTTCATCGCCCCCGCCATGCGCGGGCTTCCGTAGGACACCACAATCGGTCCTTGTGCTGGCCAGGGCAGCCTGCCCTTAAGCCGCTCAAAGGGCAGTCGCTCGCCCGGCTCGGTCGGAATATTAGACAAAGCTTGTTGCAGTTTCGGCAGCAGTTTACGTAGTTGCCGTTCATCTTCGACAGCGTGTTGCAGGTCTTGTTCCTTGCTACGTATCTTATTACTGAGTTTAGCCAGCACTTCTGTACGCGTTTGCTGGCTGCGTTCGAGTACCTGTTTCTGTTCATTCTGTGTCGCGCGTAGCTGCTCAATGCTGGCGAGCTGATTCTTAATAGTCTGCTCCAATGCCTCCAGCTGAACCACACCTGCGGCAAGACTTTGAATATGCTCGGTTCGCGTGCGGTTGAAATAATTATAATAAACCAGCGTACGACCTATTTTGGCAGGATTTTCCTGGTTCAACAAAACCTTCAGATATTCCTGGCGGCCGATGAGGTATGCGGCGCGGATCTGTCCTGCCAGGGCGCGTTGTTGTGCGGCCAAATCTGTCTGTTGCGTCTGCTTGCCGCGTTGCAGCTCAGTGAGTTTCTCAGTTTGGCCGCGTAAACTTTCACTGCGTTCGTTCAATTGCCGGTTTAGTTTGGCAATGTCTTCTTCCGTGCTGCGCAATTCGGTGAGCAATTCATCGTGCTGGCCGCGCACCTCACCCAGCTCGGTGCGCAAAGATTCAATGGTCGTGCGTAATTTTTTGAGGTCCGCCGCTTTGCTATCAGCACTTTCATCTTCGGCCCAAACGGCTGAACCCGCCGCGATGCTCAGCAGTAGGCCGAACGCAACTATCCGCACCTTATTGGACAAGCTCCACCAAGGTATCACCACTCATTTCTAGAGGGATATCCAGGCCCATAAGGTAGAGCATGGTCGGCGCAATATCCGCTAGAGCACCGGACTTTGCAGCCCTGGCCGGACGCCCCACATAGATGAAGGGTACCGGGTTGACAGTGTGCGCGGTGTGCGCCTGGCCAAGGCCATCACCTTCGCCATGCATCTGCTCGGCATTACCGTGATCAGCGGTGATGAGCAACTCGCCACCGACTTTTTGCAGGGCTTCAACAATGCGGCCCAGGCAGGTGTCTATCATCTCGATGGCCTTGACCGTCGCCTCGAAATTGCCGGTGTGACCGACCATGTCGGGGTTGGCGAAATTGCAGATGATCGTGTCGTATTTACCGCTGGCAATGGCTGTCACCAGTTCATCGGTGAGTTGGGACGCACTCATCTCTGGCTGGAGATCATAGGTTGCGACCTGCGGCGACGGAATAAGGATGCGATCTTCTCCGGCAAACGGCTGCTCTTCGCCACCGTTGAAGAAAAAGGTGACGTGCGCATATTTTTCCGTTTCGGCGATACGCAATTGACGCAGACCTGCATTGGCAATGTAGGCACCAAAAACATTATGCAAACGTTCCGGTGGAAAGGCTACCGGAATGGCAAACTCTTCACTGTAATCGGTGAGACTGACAAAGCTCGCGAGCTTCGGCATCACCGCGCGCGCAAAGCCTTGGAAATCCGGTTCGATAAACGCACGGGTAATCTGACGCGCGCGGTCGGCGCGAAAATTCATGAAGATGATGGCATCGCCATCCTGCATCTGTATGGGTTTCTCGCCCACAGGAATGACTGCAGTAGCCTTGACGAATTCATCCGTTTCACCGCGCGCATAGGCCTGAGCCAGGGCACTGTTGGCATCGAGCGCGTGGAATTCTGCTTTGCCCTGGGTGATGAGATCATACGCAGACTGGATGCGCGGCCAGCGATTGTCGCGGTCCATCGCGTAATAGCGGCCGATCAGCGAGGCGAACTGGCCACCGCCCAGCGCAGTGAATTGTTCCTGCATACTTTTAATGGAAGCTGCTGCGCTTTTCGGCGGCATATCGCGGCCGTCCAAAAAAGCGTGCAGGTAAATATGCTGGACGCCCCGCTCAACGGCAAGCTTCACCATCGCGTGGATATGGTCTTCATGACTGTGCACGCCGCCCGGCGACAGCAGGCCCAGCACATGCAAAGCCTTGCCACTCGCAACCACCTGGTCTACGGCCTGGGTCAGCACGGCATTGGTAAAAAACGAGCCGGTACGAATCGCACGGGTGACGCGCGTGAATTCCTGATAGACGACGCGACCGGCGCCGATATTGAGATGGCCGACCTCGGAATTGCCCATCTGATCATCCGGCAAACCGACATGGCCGCCCGATGTCCAGATTAAGGTGTGCGGATATTTCTTGCACAGCTTATCCCACACGGGGGTATTCGCGCCCAGAATGGCGTTACCGGTGGGATTATCGCTATGACCCCAGCCATCCAGGATCACCAGGACGATAGGTTTAGGGCTTGCTGACATGCTGAGTCCTTAAGAAATAGGTGGGTAGAGTATCCAAATACTTTATGTGGAGTGCAGGCAAAGGCGCGAGGATAGTATAAAATAGCAATATAATGATGCTTATTATATAACGACCGTCCGTTAATAGCAGCACTCCCCCTCCACTGACATTTATACACTATGCAGCAATTCGGCCAATTCATCATTAACCATTGGGAGCTCTTCCTGGCGCTGGCTATCATCCTGTTTTTGCTGATGAGCGATGGGCTAAGCGACAAGGTGCTCGGCTTTAAGGAACTGCAACCGGGCGGCGTGACTGAGCAGATCAACCGCCACAATGCCGCCGTGCTGGATGTGCGTGAGGAAGAGGATTTCAAACAGGGTCACATCGTCAACGCCATCCATGCGCCGCTCAGCACGCTGGAAGCAGACATCAAGAAGCTGGAAAAACTTAAAGGTAGACCGCTGATCGTAACCTGCCAAAAGGGCGACCGTTCAGCGCGCGGTGCAGCCGTATTGCGCAAGCAAGGTTTTGATCCGGTCTACAAACTGGCCGGTGGTCTCATCGCCTGGCGCAGCGCCAAGCTTCCGCTCGTCACCGCCTAGACCTGCCGTTATGCCTAAAGTGCTGGTCTACAGCAGCGATTATTGCGGCTATTGCATACGCGCAAAACACCTGCTGGAAAGGAAGGGCATTTGCTATGAAGAGCTACGCGTAGACCGTGACCCGGCGTTGCGCCAGGATATGGAACGCAAAAGCCAACGCCGCAGCGTGCCACAGATCTTCATCGGTGACTACAGCGTCGGTGGCTTTGACGAGCTATGGAATCTCGCCCAGAGCGGACAACTGGATACCTTATTAGCAGACACCACACAGCAGGAAAATAACTGATGAAAAAACCCGCACCAGAATCCAATACCGACACTTTGGCCCCTGAGCAAAATGCCACGGGTGACAATGGCCATTTCGTAATTCAGAAGATCTATACCAAGGATATCTCCTTCGAGACACCTAATTCACCGCAGATTTTTCTGGAGCAATGGAAGCCCGAAGTAAACCTGCAAATGCGGAGTACCGCAAGTCCGCAGTCGGAAGACATCTACGAAGTGGTACTGACACTGCAAGTCACCGCCAAACAAGGTGAGCGGACAGCTTACCTTGTCGAGGTACATCAGGCAGGCATTTTCAACATCAAGGGCTTTAACGAAACCGATATGGGCCTCATGTTGGGCAGCTTCTGCCCCAATATCCTGTTCCCGTACGCGCGCGAAGCGGTATCCGACCTGGTGACAAAGGGTGGCTTCCCGCAGTTGTTGCTTGCGCCAGTCAATTTCGACGCACTGTATGCCCAGATGCGCGCGCAGCAGGCCAAGAAAAAACCGCCGGTTGCAGATGATACGCTGGCGACTATTCAGTAACGCAAACCACGATATTTATTCGCGCTGTCTTGACTGACTAACATGTCGGCCACAAAGAAAATAAATTCTAGCTCGCCTATCGCCATCCTCGGTGCGGGCGCCTGGGGCACAGCGCTGGCTATCCTGCTGGCGCGCAACGGCCAAGCCACCTTGCTGTGGGGGCGCAATCCTCAATTTATGCAGACGCTCGCAAGTGATGCTTGCAACGCCCGCTTCCTACCTGGTATTCCTTTTCCTCCCGCTTTACAGGTCAGCAGCAATCTGGCGGAAGTGTGTGCACAGGCTGAGGATTTTCTGCTGGCGGTCCCCAGCCACGGGTTTCGCAGCACTTTGCAACAACTCAGTCAGTATTTCAGCGCAAAAAACCGTCTCGCCTGGGCCAGCAAGGGGCTGGAGCCAAACTCAGGTGAGTTACTTCACAAAGTGGTCGCCGATGTTCTGGGTGCAGCGCAGCCGGTAGCCGTCGTCTCCGGACCTACTTTCGCACAGGAAGTAGCGCGCGGCTTGCCCACCGCAGTGACCGTCGCCGCAAGCTCTGCAGAGTACGCTCAATACTGGGCGACACGTTTACACAGTGAGAGTTTCCGCGTCTATACCAGCGACGATATTCCTGGCGTGGAACTGGGCGGTGCACTTAAGAATGTATTGGCCATCGCGGCCGGCATCGCCGATGGTCTAGGCTTCGGCGCTAATACGCGCGCAGCCCTCATCAGCCGCGGGCTAGCGGAAATGATGCGGCTGGGTGTTCGTCTGGGCGGTCAACGCGAAACATTTATGGGACTGGCGGGCTTGGGCGACCTGGTGTTGACGAGCACGGATGATTTATCCCGCAACCGCCGTCTTGGCTTGGCGCTGGCCCGAGGTGAATCCTTAGACTCTGCGCTCGCGGCCATCGGACAAGTCGTCGAGGGCGTCCCCACCGCGCGTGAAATGATCCACCTGGCCGAAAAGTTGGATGTCGAGATGCCCATCACGGAGCAGGTATATAACGTGCTCTATGAAAACTGTCCGCCGCGCGTGGCCGTGCAGAACTTGCTTAATCGGGAACAAAAAGCGGAAATCGTTTAGTGGGTGGAATTATTTGGCACCGGCAAAACCATTCTGCCGCCAGGCCTCATACAGAACAATGGCCACCGCGTTGGAAAGATTCAGGCTGCGATTATTGGGTAGCATGGGGATGCGCAATATATGTTCGTGCGGCAGCGTATCGAGTAAGGCTTGGGGCAAACCACGTGTTTCCGGCCCAAAGATAAACGCATCTTCGGCTTGAAAAGAGACGCCATCATAAGTTTGCCGTCCGCGAGTGGAGCAGGCAAACAGGCGGGCAGGTTTGATGTCACGCTGGAAGGAATCGAAATTAGCATGTTCCTGCACACGCGCCCACTCATGATAATCCAGCCCGGCGCGGCGCAATTTACTGTCATCCGGGCGAAACCCCAGCGGGTGAATGAGATGCAGGCTCGCCCCGGAGTTAGCGCAAAGGCGTATGATATTCCCCGTGTTGGGCGGAATTTCAGGTTCAAACAAAACAATGTGGAACATGGGCGTTAGCTAAACGTGGATGACACTGACCAAAACAGACTCGCCGTAAATTTCTGCGGCATGCACTTCAATACTCCGCTGGTATTGCTCTCCGGTTGCGTGGGCTTCGGCGAGGAATACACACGCGTCAAAGGATTTTCTAACCGTGACGTTGGCGCGGTCTGCCTGAAAGGCACCACCTTCGCCCCACGACTCGGCAATGCTCCACATCGCATCGTTGAAACCCCCATGGGCATGCTAAATTCCATCGGGCTGCAAAACCCTGGCACCGACTATGTTATCAAAGAAATTCTGCCACAACTGGATTTCAGTGAAACACGCTTCATCGCCAATCTGTCTGGTTCGACTATTGAGGAATATGTAGCCGTTACACGCCTGTTTGATGACTCGCCGATTGACGCGATGGAGATCAACATTTCCTGCCCCAATGTAAAGGAGGGCGGCGTCGCTTTTGGTAACGATCCGGATATGTCGGCGCGTGTCGTAGCGGCCTGCCGCGCAGTCACGCAGAAACCGCTCATCACCAAACTTTCACCGAATCAAACCGACATCGCGGAAAATGCGCGGCGCTGCATTGAGTCAGGCACTGATGCTTTCGCCGTGATCAACACCTTAATGGGTATGGCGGTGAATATCGAAACACGCACACCGGTTATCGGCAATAATCAGGGCGGCTTGTCTGGTCCGGCCATCAAACCTATCGCACTACTTAAGGTGCATCAGGTATACCAAGTATGCAAGGCGCACAACATTCCGATCATCGGCCAGGGTGGAATTGTAACGGCACAGGATGCGCTGGAATTTATCATCGCCGGTGCCAGCGCGGTAGGCGTCGGCACTGCGCTATTTTATGATCCGCTGGTCTGCCCCAAGATCAACGCAGGGATAGCAGACTATCTCAAACGCCACTCACTCGACTCCATCGCGCCGCTAATAGGCAGTCTTAAAATCAACGAGCAAACGTCAGCGGCGTGCAGCGGTTAATTATAACCAGATCATCGGAATACTAGATCAACCCAGCACACATTATATTTTCTGAGTACGGATAAATAACAAGCTCCAGTTCATACAATAACTGGCATCTATTTTCTGATAGCCTAGATATTTGCTAATTCCCTCTAGGATTTGTTCGTTGTTCGCTTGGTCAATACCGAACATCAGCTTGCAGCAGCGAATCATGTCTTCCATACCGGTAAATTTCCAGAAATATTGTACAGGCGACTCATACGTAACTTGGAAGCCGCTGTCCTCCAGATCAATGCGTGTCTTCTTGCTCAGAAAATAACCCTGGTGGCCCATGGAGCTGTATTCGTGAACAAACCCATTCAGAAAATCCGCCACGCCCGATCCGGCTACGACATCTGCGATACAGAACAAACCATTAGTATTTAAAATTCGGCAGGCCTCTTTGTAAAATGGCTTCAGGTCTTTTGTATGATGCAGCCCGGCCAGGCTTATTATTTTATCCACGCTGCTTGACGGTAACGTAATCGCACTGAGATCGCACTGTATTTTTTTCATATTATGAATCTGCTGGCAGTGCCTGATAAATTCCGTGGACGCGTCAATCGATATGATCTCTACCTGCCTCTCAATAAACCCACCAAGATAACCGCCTCCAGACGGCACGTCACATACCACATCACCCTCTTGTATATCGGCTAAGCCAAGGATGTGTCGAAATTCAGCCTCCCTTGCCAGGGGGTAGTCAAGCATCGCCTTGTGATAAGCGGCACCCCTTTTATCGAAAATATCTTTATATACATCAAACATTATTTTTACCGGGTGCGTGATGAGGTAGGTTCAAAAGAAGTATTTGTCATGTACCTACACTCTGAGACACCTCGGATTTGAAATCTTCAAATTTACCATTCGCATCTCTGGCAATTTCATCATGGTAAGAAAAACTTATCTTGAAGGGATAACAGAGATTCTTCTGAAGGATAGCTGTGCATTTCACTTGCTCCTCCGGCGACAGTGGACGTGGCATAACAAGCCTCATCTCAATGTGTTCCAGGGAATGTTGGATAACCTGGAATTGCCGTATCGGAGCAACTTCAGTGAATGACTTCATACCTAGCATCGGCCAGTTACGCCTGCCGTCAGGCGAGGTCACTAAATTACGCTGCCGTCCTAATATGCGTTTGATTACCGGCAGGCCACGTCCACAAGGACATGTCTCACCAAGCTCTACGTAGTCCATGAGCTCATAGCGGATGAGGGGCATGGCAAAATTATGCAGAACGGTGACGACTATTCTGCCTATCTCACCAGGCCGGCAGGGTTTATTCTCTTGATTGAGCACCTCCACCAAGACCCCTTCCGACTGCACATGATAGTGCTCGTGCTTTGGACACTGTAGCGCGATATAACCTACTTCCGAAGTGGTATACATATCTACCACGGGCACGCCCCATGCCGCACGGCAGATTTCACGAACCTCTGGGTTGAGCGTTTCACTTAGCGTACGCACCTCGCGCAGATTTTCCAGCCGGATGTTTTTCGCCAGACAGATTTCTGCTAAAGCCCGAATGTTGGTGGGGTAGCTTAATAGATAATCCGGATTTTGTTCCTGTAACCACTTTACTTGCACGGCTACGTCCGTGCGGATATCTTCCGTGATACATGGGCCAGTCTTAAAAATCGTGTCAGTAGAGGGACCCCAGCCTGTATGAGCTTCGCTTTTAGTCTCGCCGCGCACAATGGCAAGTTTTCCGTTTAAATCACGCTGGTGCCATAAGTGATCGCGCAAACTGAACATGCGAAATAGAAAGCTTGTGAGGTGAGTACCTAAAAACTGGACGGGTCTCCCAGTGGAACCTGATGTAATACCATTACCCACCTTGCCATGATCAGGAGGTACTTTTTGGCTGTGCAGGCTAACACCGGCGGATTGAATATCCTGACGGCGCAATAAAGGGATCTCTGCAAAGCGGGCGGGCGTCAGTTCGGCCTGCGGATTAAAACCTGCTGCATCCAGGCGTGCGCGGTAAAAGGGCACAGTGTCATACGCATGCGTGAGCAGCTTGCGTAGCTGGCTAAACTGCTGCTCAAGCAGAGTTTTAGGTGACCACCATTGGCTCCGCTCCAATTGGTACTGCATGGCGAGCATTGTAGCGCCAGTGGACTCGGGTAAAGCAGGCCAGGTAATACCTGTAACGACTGATTTAGGAATGAATGGACGTGTGGACTTCATGGCAGGTCAGCATTACCCAACTTATAGCATGAGAGAATTAGCAGTCGGCTCATATCTGAGGCAGGATATTTCTCATCCCTTCGCTTTACTCTTCATCAAAAAAATCAGAGATATTCCCTATACCGCTTCGATCATCCCTGCCGCAACGGTGTTGTTGGTGTGCTCGTCAATCACGATAAAACCACCCGTGGCGCGGTTATGCCGGTAGCTATCGCAGAGAATCGGTTTTTGCACTTTAACCAGCACGCGCCCGATCTCATTCATTTTAAGTTCAACCGCATCGGCATCCTGCTCCAGCGTGTTGATATCCACCCGGTACTGTACCTCGGATAACATCGCCTTGACGGTTGAGGTGGTGTGCTTGATTAAATATTTGCGCTGGGCCTGCATGGGCTGCTCGCTCATCCAGCACAGCATCGCTTCAAATTGTTTGGCGACCTGCGGTTTATTTTGCGGGTGCACAATCATGTCACCGCGCGAGATATCAATGTGATCTTCCAGCGTAAGCGTAACCGACTGCGGAGCAAAAGCAGCGGTCAGGTTTTGGTTATACGTAAGGATTTCCTTCACACGGGAAACATGGCCGGACGGCAGTACCACAATCTCATCACCCACTTTGACCTGGCCCGATTCGATACGCCCCATGTAGCCGCGAAAGTCGTGTAATTCCTTGCTTTGCGGGCGCGACACCCACTGCACGGGGAAACGGAAGTCGCGCTGATTCAGGTCTTGTGCAATTTTGACGTTTTCCAGCGCATCCATGAGCGTCTCGCCCTGATACCAGGCAAGATTTTCGCCGCGCGTTACCACCATATCGCCATACAATGATGAGAGCGGAATAAAGCGCACATCATGTATGTCCAGTTTAGTGAAAAAGGGGCTGAACTGCGCCTTGATATCCTGGTAGGCTTTTTCCGAATATTCTACCAAATCCATTTTGTTGATCGCGACGATCAGGTGCGGAATACCCAGCAGGCTGGCGATATAGGCGTGACGGCGCGACTGGGTCAGCACACCCTTGCGCGCATCAAGCAGGATAATGGCAAGATTGGCGGTGCTGGCACCGGTGACCATATTGCGCGTGTATTGCTCATGACCCGGGGCATCAGCGATGATGAATTTGCGTTTGGGTGTGGCGAAATAACGGTAGGCTACATCAATGGTTATGCCTTGCTCACGCTCGGCCTGCAAGCCGTCGGTGAGTAGAGCGAGATCAAAACCTTCTCCGCCGCGGCGTGCGGTAGTGCGACCGATGGCTTCGAGCTGATCTTCAAATATGGATTTCGAATCGTAGAGCAAGCGTCC
>JAYTIZ010000105.1:0-2906 GCA_043731445.1 Gammaproteobacteria bacterium
TTGGACGTAAACTGCACCGGAGGAGCCATTAGTGCTCCTTTCCCGATCAGCGCTTGCTCGCTGTCTTCCCATAAACGGATCGAAGGATGACTCGGCATGATGTAAAATTCTCCATCAGCCGACTCCACCAGCAAACCATCATCGGTCAAAAAGCGGAATCCGCAGGTTGCAAAGGCAGCAGCCAGAGTTGACTTGCCTCTACCGGATTCACCGATGAACGCAACGCACTCTCCGCCGATCTCAACTGCACTGGCGTGAAAAACAATCTTGCCCTGCCTGCTGAGCGCAAGTGGAAGAACCTGATTCAAGTAAAGATGGCGAACCGTTTCCTCCGCCACATCTGCTGTCGGCCGGCAGCGAACTTTACATCCATCCAAGGACACCTCAAAATCAGCAAGTCTAGGGAAACGAAGTAAGTAGTTTGAACTAGTACGATAAAATAGCGTCCACGTTGACCCATCTGGGAGAGAGGTTTCACGGAACGCAACACCGAAAAGCTGCAATTGAGAACGAATCTCATCTACCTCGAAGTCAACTGCCACTACGATACGCCTGGCCCGCACAGGCGCTGAGTGGATTTTGCTCGACGGCAACCGCCATAATTACTACTGAATAGGATATTTTATTCCTAGCATCCCATAAATAACCATCTTGTAGCCGTCCGGGTGTATGCACACCGCCTCCGGCATGACACCCTCAACCTCGTCAGCCATCACGCCAAATTGCCTACTATACCCCGCCTTATCCCGATATTTTGACTTGTAGTCGAACAGGTAAAGGCCAATTCCAAGCGGATGTTCACCTATTTTGGCGATATTTTCTTTCACGCTTCGGTCGCATGCCTTCTTAGTCGCATTGTCTGCTTTTGATCCGGAGTTTCCCATGGTCAGCTTGCTCACAGAACCATAAACCTGCAATACAGGGCTTAAATAAGCAGCTTTTTTCGGCTGGGCTGAGATGCCCTCTTTGGATTGAAGGGAAACCAGTTTATTTTTTATTTCATTTTTTCTCATATCACCGCCTTACAATATGGTGTTGGTGTTTGAATGTATCCAATTTCCAATCTGCCTGTTTAATTGTCGCATAACGTAATTCAAAATCGAACACATTCTTATGGAAATGTCATGACTTCATTGCATCCGTAGATACCCCACAACACCCACATTGACCATACGGCCTGTGGATTGTCCTGATAAAACCGGAATAGTCGAGCAACCCCTTCCGGGTCAAGCCATTTGGAGCAGTCTGGGAAAGGAGTTGCGGTCAACGTGCCTCGCATGTGGTCAATGTCATTGCGGATCACCATTGAAAAATCCGCCTTGCTTTTCCGATCAAGAATTGCCTGCGGCATGAGCCCTTGCAAAGCTTGAGTATGAATGTACTTGCTTCTATCCCCGCGCAGCCTCAGTCTTTCCGGCGTTGAGAAGGCATATTGAACTAGCTTGTGGTCGTTGAGCGGGTGTCGTATTTCGATCCCGGAATGGGCTGCCTCCCGCTCGATTCTCTCCTGGATTTGCGCCGTGAACGCATCGTAAAGATACCAAAGCAGTCCCCGCTGGCCGTGACTGCATACCTCCCGACTATGCAATGAGTGGGCCAGTGCTCTACGCCGACTGATCGCTTCGTTCATTATTGGCGACAGCCAAAAAGTGTCGCGGGTTCTCCGGATCAGCCGACGAAGCCTTTTCTGAATTAAAACCGGGAGCAACTGGAAGAAACCGAACCTGGTGACCCACTTGATTGCCTGCCAGGTGCCGAACGTCACGGCGTCTGTTTTAAAACAGTCATAGAGCGCAGAGCCATGCCACTGTGCCAGTTCCTCTGCGTAGTACGTCCTTGAACCTTGCAGCCACGCGTCCCCTCCTTCACCGGTCAGCGCAACGCGACTACCGTGCAAAGCGGCTTGCTGCCGAATCTCCAACAACATTGATGCATTAGGAAAACCGGGGAACTCCCGGTAGGCGCGAGCACGTTCCGCATACCAGGAGACGGGCATAAAGGAGGGCGGAACTTCGTGAATCCGGATGCCCAGATACTCGCCCACGACGCGAGCGTACTCTAGCTCGTTGGCATCGCTGTCGTCGGTGAATGCCAGCGTGTAGCCCGCGATGCAGGGTGCAGGTAGACGACCCGAGCGACGCAGGTTGTCCGCGATGCAGAACACGGCGGACGAGTCTAGGCCGCCGCTTACGTCGATGGCGACCGGTTGGTGCGAGCGTGACTGACACCTGACACTGTTAGCCAGCAATTCGCGGTAGCACTCGAAGTATTCTTCGTCTTTTTTGTATGGCAGCTCCGCACAAAGTTCGGGTTCCCAGTATTGTTCTGGTTGAGGTGCATGGCTACCGACCTCCATGCGATGCGCAGCCACCAGACGCAAAATTCCGGTCCATAGGCTTTCGTTCCTTGAATAACATTCATCTGACAATAATTCGGCCAGCATGCCTTCATTGGGTACCCGTGACACCCACGGCAATGACAGAATAGGGTGCAGCTCTGAGGCAAACGAGAAAGTACTACCCTTCCAGTGGTAATGAAACGGCTTGTGGCCCATGCGATCGCGCGCACAAAACGCTTTTCTCTGCCGGGCATCCCAGATCATCAGTGCAAAGTCACCATTAATGTGGCTCAGGCAGTCACGGCCCCATACTTCATAGGCTCGCAACACGAGTTCCGCATCCGCCCGGGTGCGCAGCACAGCCCCTTTGCCCTGCAAATTACGGCGCAGCTCTTCCCAGTTGTCCACCCGGCCGTCCATGACCAGCACCAGGCTTTCGTCCTCATTGGTCAGCGGCTGGGTTTCTTCGAGCGACTCGGGCGTGGTGCGCAGCATGCACTGGCCGAGCGCCACATTCCCTTTGCGCCAGTGGTTGATGCCATCGGGACCGCGGTAATGCATGGCGGCG
>JAYTIZ010000106.1:0-2534 GCA_043731445.1 Gammaproteobacteria bacterium
GAGCGCCTGACTCATGCTGACGCGGGGCCGCCATTCCAGGTCCCGGCAGGTGTTGTTTATTTTGGGCACTCGATTCTGCACATCCTGGTAGCCTTTGCCGTAGTAGGCCTGAGATGTGGTTTGAACCAGCTTTACTTTCCTGGCGTTCCCGTACTCGGCGTAGGAGCCGGCCGTTGCCAGCATCATCCTGGCCAAATCTTTGATCGAAAAATTGTTTTTTGGATTGCCAATATTGTAAATTTGGCTGCTGGCCACGCCATTCTTGTTGTCGATGATTTTCATTAGCGCATCGATGCCGTCATCGACATAGGTAAATGAACGGCGTTGCTTTCCTCCGTCGACCAATTTGATGTTTTCGCCGCGCACGATATGGCCTAGAAACTGGGTAATGACGCGGGAGCTCCCTTCTTTGGCAGTATTGATCGAATCAAGCCCCGAGCCGATCCAGTTGAATGGCCGGAACAGAGTGTAGTTTAGGCCTTGCTCCATGCCGTAAGCATGAATGACGCGGTCCATCAGCTGTTTCGCGCAAGCGTATATCCAACGCGGTTTGTTGATGGGGCCTAGTACCAATTCCGACGTGTCGGAATCGAACTGCCTGTCACGGCACATGCCATAGACTTCGGAAGTAGAAGGGAAAATCAGGTGTTTATGGTGCTTTACGCATGAGCGTACAATCGGCAGGTTGGCTTCGAAATCAAGCTCGAATACTCGCAGCGGCTCTTTGACGTAGATTGCCGGTGTCGCGATTGCCACCAGTGGCAGTACTGCATCGCACTTACGAATATGGTATTCAATCCATTCCTTGTTGATCGTGATGTCGCCTTCGAAGAAATGGAAGCGCTTGTCTTCGAGCATATCCGTGATGCGCTCGGTGCCCATGTCCATACCGTACACTTCCCACGGCGTAGCGGCAAGAATGCGTTTGGAAAGATGGTGCCCGATGAAGCCGTTGACGCCTAGGATCAGAATTTTCTTCATTGGGGCCTGTGCCAATCAGTCGGTTAATACAAAGGAGCCGCTTCCAAGCAGCGAGCTGATGTTTTGCGCAGTCAATGGTTGCCCATCGATTTCTGCGGCGAGCACTTTCAGCATGCCGCCGTCAATGCATCGAAGATATAATTCCTCGCCGGCTGCGAACAGAATTGCTGAACCGGTGGCGGCTGTTTTCTGATTACTACAGAACGTGTGCAACAGACGCAGGCGGCGTTCGCCGATCATCGAGCAGGCGCCGGGGTAGGGCGGCGCTACCGCGCGTATCAGATTATGCACCTGTGCCGTGCTCCAGTTCCAGTTGATGCGGCCGTCTTCGGGCTTGCGTCCGCCGTGATAACTGCCGGCGGCGAGGTTCTGCGGCGTCAATACCGCACTACCTTCGCTCAAGCGTGGAAGCGAACGGTGCATGACGGTTTCCGCGGCGACAGTCACCTTGCGAAAAACGTCTATGGCGCAATCGTTGGGCAGTATCGGCACAGCAAGCTGGTCTACTATCCTTCCGGCATCGGGCTTGGCGACCATTTCGTGCAGTGTCGCGCCGGTTTCACGCTCGCCGTGAATAATCGCCCAATTCACGGGCACGCGGCCGCGGTACTTGGGCAGTAAGGAACCATGCATGTTGAACGCGCCTCGGTGCGCGATCGCCAGCAATTCGGGCGGCAGCATGAGGCGGTAATAGAATGAGAACAGAAAGTCCGGCTCCAAGGCTGCGACAGATTCCGTCAGTCCATGAGGGTAGGCGTCACCGATCAGGGTGAACGGGATGCCGTGCAGGCGCGCCAGTGCCGCAACGCTGCCAAACCAGATGTTTTCTGCGGGATCATCCGCGTGCGTATAGACGTGGCGCACTGCAACGCCATGCGCGAGTAAGACGCTCAAACAGCGCACGCCTACATCGTGATAGGCAAAGACAACCGCAGTGGTCATGCTTTAAGACCAGACACTGTCCCGGATGCGCGCTGCTCACTGCGCTGTTCCAGCACGGCGTCGATCAGATAGCGCGGGCGGCCGCGTACCTGCTCATAAATACGTCCCACATATTCGCCCAGCAGGCCCAGGCCGAACAGCACCACGCCGATCAGGAAGAATTGCAGAATGTCGCGGTCCCACATCGCCTCAAGACCCTGCCAGAAGCTGCCGGCATGAATCCAGCGGCGGATCATGACCACCACATAGACGGTCATGGCACCTAAAGAAACCGCGATACCCAGCAGCGAAAACACCTGCAAAGGCGCAACCGAGAACCCGGTCATCAGATCAAAGTTAAGGCGCATCAGCTTGTACATCGAATATTTCGATTCCCCGGCTGAACGCTCCTCGTGCGCGACTTCGATTTCCGTCGGGTTTTGCGCAAAGGTATAAGCCAGCGCCGGGATGAAGGTATTGACCTCGCGGCAGGTATTGAGTGCGTTGACGATGGTGCGGCTGTAAGCGCGCAGCATGCAGCCCTGATCCGTCATCTTGATGTGCGTGATGCGCTCGCGCAGCCGGTTCATCGCCCGCGAAGCGACGCGCCGCCACCAGGCATCCTCGCGCGT
>JAYTIZ010000107.1:0-15696 GCA_043731445.1 Gammaproteobacteria bacterium
TTCGCACCGTTTTTCGGCGACCATATAGAACCTTGGCTCACTGCCCACCTGGGGCATTGGATTCTGATCGGCCCGCTGTTTCAGGGGCCACCGCTAGGGATAGGCATGTTGACCGCGGGATTGATACTGGCCATCATGGTCATCCCGTTTATCGCTTCGGTGATGCGCGACGTATTTGAGATTGTTCCACCTCTGTTAAAAGAGTCTGCCTATGGGGTGGGAGCCACAACTTGGGAAGTGGTACGCAATGTCGTATTGCCCTATACCAAGGCGGGCGTGGTGGGCGGCATCATGCTAGGTTTGGGACGAGCATTGGGCGAAACCATGGCGGTGACATTCGTGATCGGTAATGCGCACCTGCTCAGTGGTTCACTACTGATGCCCGGCAATACCATATCTTCGGCGCTGGCCAATGAATTTAACGAGGCAGACGGGGAACTCTACACCTCCTCACTAATTGCCTTGGGCCTCATCTTGTTTTTTATTACCTTCATCGTGCTGGCACTTGCCAAGTTGCTACTGGTAAGACTCCAGGCACGTGAAGGTAGTCAGACCTAGGTTGATCTGATATGGATAAACGCTATCTGCGCAGACGTTTAACAAATGGCTTTAGCCTGGGCGTTTCTGTCTTTGCGATGGCCTTTGGGTTATTCTGGCTGGGCTGGATATTATGGACTTTATTCAGTAATGGCTTTGCCAGTTTAGGCACGGACTTGTTCACGCAAATGACGCCGGGCCCTGGCAGCAAGGGCGGTCTGTTAAACGCCATTGTCGGCAGCTTGATCATGAGCGGTATGGGCACCTTGATTGGCACCCCGATAGGTATTTTGGCGGGCACCTACCTGGCTGAATTCGGCGGCCAGGGTTGGCTGGCGTCAACGACACGGTTTATCAACGACATTCTGCTCTCCGCGCCATCTATTATCATCGGCCTGTTCATTTATGCGGTGGTGGTCGTGCGCATGGGGCATTTCTCGGCCTGGGCCGGTTCACTGGCGCTGGCCATTCTTGTGTTCCCGGTGGTAGTACGCACCACGGAAAACATGTTGCGCCTGGTGCCGAACACCTTGCGCGAAGCCGCTTCCGCGCTGGGCGCGCCGCAATGGAAGGTGGTCATAATGGTAGCATACCGGGCCTCTCTGGCAGGAATGCTCACCGGCATCATGCTCGCAGTGGCGCGTATCATGGGGGAAACTGCCCCGTTGTTGTTCACCGCGCTCAATAATCAATTCTGGAATAGCGATCTGAATGCACCCATGGCTAATCTGCCGGTGGTCATCTTTCAGTTCGCCATGAGCCCGTATGAGGATTGGCAGCACTTGGCTTGGGCGGGTGCGTTATTGATCACCTTAAGCGTGCTGGCACTCAATATAATCGCGCGCGTATTATTCCGTCAGAGGAGTATGTAGCAATGGACAAATTCGAACTTAGCCCGAGCCCGAACCCAGGGCAGAAAGATGCCTCGATGAGGGCAAGGCATGATGCTATGAACGGTGCCGGAGAAATACCCAGCAGCTTTCAGACGCCACAACGGGATGCGCCGCCCGCCAGCAGCCCGCAAGGTGTTGAAGCCAAAGTGATGATGAAGGACTTAAATTTTTATTACGGAAAGTTTCATGCACTTAAATCCGTCACGCTGAATATTCCGGCGAAACAGGTTACCGCTTTCATCGGCCCGTCCGGCTGCGGTAAATCCACCTTGCTGCGCACCTATAATCGTATGTACGAACTTTACCCAAAGCAAAAAGCCACCGGTGAGATTTGGCTGGATGGTGAAAATATTCTGCAACCTAAACAAGACCTGAATCTGCTGCGTGCCAAAGTGGGTATGGTGTTCCAAAAACCGACACCTTTCCCTATGTCCATTCAGGACAACATCATGTTTGGAGTCAAACTATACCAAAAACTAAACGCGCGTGAGATGCAGGAGCGCGTGGAGTGGGCTTTACGCAAAGCTGCGTTGTGGGATGAGGTGAAAGATAAACTGAAGCAGAGTGGCACGAGTTTGTCTGGCGGCCAGCAGCAACGCTTATGTATTGCGCGTGCCATTGCCGTTAAGCCGGAAGTGCTGCTGCTGGATGAACCGGCTTCCGCGCTCGACCCTATTTCCACAGCACATATCGAAGAGCTCATTCATGAGCTAAAGAGCGATTATACGGTGGTGATTGTGACGCATAATATGCAGCAGGCGGCACGTGTTTCGGACAACACCGCATTTATGTATCTGGGCGAATTGATTGAATACGGTGATACCGATCTTATCTTCACCAATCCGCGCAAGAAGCAGACTGAAGATTACATCACCGGACGTTACGGCTAGCAATAATTCCTTCTCTCTTGGCGGAGAAGTCGGCCTGAACTGTATTTTAATGAGGAACTAGGCATGGACAAATATCGTTTGATGCATCACATATCGCGTCAATTCAACACGGAGCTGGAAGATGTCCGCAACCGTGTGCTCACCATGGGCGGCTTGGTGGAACAGCAAATCGTGGATGCCATCAACGCCCTGGTGCAGGGTGACAGCGAGTTAGCCCAGGAAATTATCAACAATGACTACAAGGTCAACTCCATGGAAGTTGCCATTGACGAGGAGTGCAGCCAGATCATTGCGCGCCGGCAACCGGCAGCCGGCGACCTGCGGCTGGTGACGGCGGTGATCAAGACCATCACCGATCTGGAGCGCATCGGTGATGAGGCCGAGAAAATCGCACGCATGGCGATGCATCTGGCGGAGATGGAACGCCCTAAAGATCACTACGCTGAAATTCAAACCATGGGTAACCATGTGCGACAGATGGTGCATGATGCGATGGATGCGTTTGCGCGGATGGATCCGGAAACCGCCATGCGCGTGGTGCGCGAAGACATTAAAGTAGACCGCGAATACGAAGGCATCATGCGTCAGCTCATGACCTTCATGATGGAAGATCCGCGCACTATCACGCGTGTCATGGATGTCATCTGGTCAGTACGGGCCCTGGAACGCATTGGCGACCACGCCCGCAATATCTGCGAATACGTAATTTATCTGGTGAAAGGCAAAGATGTGCGCCACATTAGCTTGGAGCAAATGGAGAAGGAAATTAGCGAAGGGGTCAACTAATTACGGAGATTGCGCAGTTTTATCTGCACCCCCGGTGATGGCGCGCCTGATCGTAGCGAGTGGAGCCTGATCATTAAAGGTAATTGCCCCATCATGAACCTCAACACCAAGACGTTGCCATAAATCTGTAAGGTCCACGTCAACAGGCGTGGCTTCCATACGCTGATAAAGTTCAGTCAGCACCGGCACACCGGTTGCCGCATCGCCAATCTGAAAAACGCGGTCGAGTGGGATGTCCTTGGCGATATTGCCACCGGCAGCATTGATGGCACGCAGTGCGTCCTGCAGGCTGTGCTGATTATGAGTGCGCTGGTGTATCTCAATGTCAGCAAGTAGAAAGAACAGTGCCCCACCCCAATAGATACGTCCCCAAGTGTGGGTATGGTCGAGTCCGCGATCTTCAGTGCGGGGTAGGCCTTTGGGTAGACCACGCACCAGATCACCCCATACTTTTTCCGCGCTGAGTTGTCCTACGCTGATACGAGCCAGGGGTTCGACATACGTAGCGATACCTTCTGCGGCCCAGTCATGCTCATCAGGCATAACGGGGAAGGCCAGGTGTACCATCTCGTGCGTCATGATCCAGTCTTTGCTGAGGTCTGCTTCGTCCGCATCACGCCCTAGCGATACCTTGATGGCCGGGCCACGGTAACCATAGGTGGTACCAGAGATTACGCCTGTGCCGGGGCGAGGGATGATCAGCAGGCGCACGTGGTCAACCGGGAAGTGGCCATAATAACTTGTTACAGCTTGCGCATCCGCCGTAATCCAAGCGATCACCTTGGCACGCGGCAGCGTTAACTCGCCAGGAGCAAACGCGACCTCAATGACGCCACCGCCGATCTTAAGTTTGGAACTGGGCAACGCATCGAACGCATCATAAGGCATGCCCTTGGTATTAAAATCTACTGAGACAGTTGCAGCGTCAGACTCAGCAGAGAAAGAGTTAGCGGTAACCAAGAGTTGCAGAAAGGCGAACGTAACAGCGGCAACGAGAGTAAGGGAGATTCTGCGCATAGATCTATTCGACAGGTGGGTATGCAAAGCGTTCCACTCATTAAACGCGCTTTATGGGGGAGTGCTGCCAAGATTGATCAGCGTGTAGTTGTAGGCGTTTCTAGCATGAAAGTCGGATGGCACCGAGATTCTCTGTTGTTCGCAGAACGCCAGGATGCGACGGTAGCAGCTCTTGCGGCGCTTGCCAGGATAGATGTCGCCCTGCTCCTTCATTCTCCGGCTTCTCGATATGCCTAACGTTTGGCATAAGGGGCGCGCTTTAGCGCGTCCCGCTTGATGGATGGGTTAGGCATTGCATGTAAAAACAGGCCACCAAGCACCGACTCCTTGTAGAATGAAGCCACAAAAGAGACATGCAAGACCCACAGCCATAATTTTCCGTTTTTTACTATCGTGAGCCTCATATTCCGGGTTTGGTTTCGGAATAAATCCACCTCCTAATGTACCAGCACCACCAATATCGATTGTGGTTGGCCCATTAAAAACTCGTACAACTTCATTAGCTACCAGAAGTGCTCCTATGATGTCGAGGATTAAGCCAATCGAAGTAATTATTTGAGCTGTCATTTTTTGAGCCTAACGTGGAATACACACTGCGTTTAACACCGGAACGCCACCATGTGATCCACCTCGATGCGAATACCGACGCGCTCGCCAATGGCATGATTATGATGGCTGGGGAACATCGAAAGAATTTTGCTGCCAGTGGGCAAGCGCAGTGTGTACATGATCTCCGCGCCTTTGAAAGCTTTATGAATCACTTCGGCGCGCATCGGCGCGTCATCGTCATGCACGATGTCGTCGGGCCGCATCAGTAATTCAACCTGCACACCCAGTGGCCAATCGTACGCGCGGTTACCCTTGACCACACCGAACTCGGTTTCCACAGTATCTGGCGCAAGCAGAGTGCCGCGCAGAAAAATTCCCTGACCGATGAAATCCGCGACGAAGCGGCTGACGGGTTCGTGATAGAGGTTGTAAGGTGTGTCCCATTGTAAAATACTCCCTTCGTGCATCACGCCGACTTGATCACCCAGCGCAAAGGCTTCGTGCTGATCGTGCGTGACGAGTATCCCCGTGGCGCCCTGATTTTTCAGAATATCGCGCACTTCCAGACTCAGGCGTTCGCGCATGTCCACATCCAGATTGGAAAACGGCTCGTCCATGAGAATCATTGCAGGCTGCGGAGCGAGTGCGCGCGCCAGTGCTACGCGTTGTTGTTGGCCACCCGATAACTCGTGCGGGTAACGCCCGCCCAAGCCGCTCAAGCCGACGGTCTTCAACATTCTTGCGACAGTATCGTGACGGGCTGCTACAGGTACGCTACGTAAACCGAAGGCGATGTTGGCGTCAACGTCCATATGTGGAAATAGGGCGTAGTCCTGGAAGACCATTCCCAGATGACGTTTTTCTGGGGCGAGCGTGTAACCAGGATGCGAGATATTTTTGCCATTTAAAACAATCGCGCCGTTGACCACGGGTTCGAAACCGGCGATAGCGCGCAGCACGGTGGTTTTGCCGCAGCCGCTCGGCCCCAGCAGGCAGACCAGTGAGCCTTGGTTGACCTGTAAGGATAAGTCGCGCACCGCGACATCCTTATTATAGCGGCACTCGATATTTTTCAGTTCCAGCAGGGTGGTCATGATCAGCTCAGGTAATGGTTATGCAAATGATAGCAAATCTCATCTATGAAATAACCAACTTAAAATAGAAGAAGTCTGGCAGCGCACTACCAACGGCTGTTTAATCTGTTATTTTCTTCGAGAACCGGGCTGCTATTTTCTGCCAGTACCGCTCTAAAGTATGCGATGGTGCGCAGTAGGCCTGCTTCCAGCGCCACCTTGGGTTTCCAGTTAAGCATGGTTTCTGCCAAGCGGGTATCGGGTTGACGTTGTACCGGGTCATCACTAGGCAGAGGTTTGAATAGCAATTTGGATGTTGCGCCGGTAAGTTCGATGATTTTTTCGGCCAGCTCTAACATCGAGTACTCTTCCGGGTTACCAAGATTGATGGGGCCGGTAACATCAGCGGGCGTATTCATTAAAAGTATACAGGCATCAACCAGGTCATCGACATAGCAAAATGAACGTGTCTGTGTTCCCCTGCCGTAGATAGTGATCGGCAAATTTTTTAAAGCTTGGACAATAAAATTCGAGACCACTCTGCCGTCATTGGGGTGCATGCGGGGGCCATAGGTATTAAAAATGCGCCCGATCTTAATCGACACGTGATATTGCCGGTAATAGTCAAAGAAGAGTGTTTCGGCACAACGTTTTCCTTCGTCGTAGCAGGAACGAATGCCAATAGGGTTGACATGCCCCCAATAGCTTTCTGGCTGAGGATGAATCTGCGGGTCGCCGTAGACTTCACTGGTAGAGGCCTGAAATATTTTTGCCTGCATCTGCCTGGCGAGATCCAGCATATTGATCGCGCCAAGTACACTGGTTCTGGTCGTGTGCACGGGGTCGAATTGGTAATGAACTGGTGAGGCAGGGCAGGCTAGATTGTAGATTTCATCTACTTTCGCAAGAAACGGGAGGCTCACATCATGGGTCATCAATTCAAAATGCGGGCTTTGCGTTAGATGAGCGAGATTTGCTTTGTTTCCAGTATAGAAATTATCCAGACAGAGCACTATATGACCTTTTGCCAGAAGGCGCTCGCAGAGGTGTGAGCCTATGAATCCGGCACCTCCCGTTACTAAAATGTGCTTGCGTTGTGTTTCTTGCATGGCTGAGTGTACCGAAAGTTATTTTTCTAGAGTGTGCAATATGTTTAGTAGTTTTTTATGAGCAGCTATTGATGGTTATCCACATTAAGTTGTAGCCAGTATTCTAGCAGCGTCAAGTGCCAGAGTTTATTGCCGCCAATGCGCGTCCAATGTTTATCCGGTGTGGCGAGTAATTTTTCGACGTAATGGCGGTTGAACAGACCGCGTTCACGGCAGGTGCTGGAGTTTAGTATCTCGCGCATGAAGTCCAGAAACGGGCCGCGTACATGGGTAAGCGCGGGCACCGGGAAATAGCCTTTGCGGCGGTCGATAACGGTGTCGGGCAGCAGTCCACGTGCAATCTTCTTGAGCACGTATTTGCCGCCGTCTCTGAGTTTCATTTCAATGGGCATGGAGGCGGCGAGTTCCACCAGTTCGTGATCGAGAAACGGTACGCGTGCCTCCAGGCCCCAGGCCATGGTCATATTGTCCACACGCTTCACCGGGTCATCGACGATCAGCGTGGTCACATCCAGGCGCAGCACCTTGTCCATGAACGACTCCGCGCCGGGCGCGGCCAGCGCTGCTTTTATATAAGCTGAGGTGGCGTCCGTGCCGCGAAATTCGCGGCTGATGGTTTCCAGAAATTCGGCGTGGCTGCGATCAAAATAGTGTTTGCGGAAACGCCCTAGGTCTGTACCCCACGCCGCCTGCATTCGCGGATACCAGAAATAACCACCGAATACCTCATCGGCTCCTTGGCCGCTCTGCACCACTTTCACTTCTTTGGAGACGCGCTCGGCCAGCAGGTAAAACGCGACGGCATCGCGCGCGACCATCGGCTCGGCCATGTTGCGCACGCATTCTGGCAGGCGCGTCAGTATCTCGCTGTTGGGAATGGTGATGCGGTGGTGTTGCGTGCCATAGCGGGCCGCAACCTGGTCAGAAAATTCAAATTCGTCGCCGCGTTCGTGAGCGACATCTTCAAAGCCTATCGAAAAAGTCAGTAGATTACGTTGCCCCGCTTCGCTGAGCAAAGCCACCACCAAACTGGAGTCCAGACCGCCGGAGAGCAATACGCCGACCGGCACGTCGCTGATGACGCGGCGTTTTTCCACCGCTGCGCGCAAGGCATCGTGGATCTCCTCTATCCATTCAGCTTCAGTTTTAGGTTGTGCGGGACGGCACGCGTAAAGCTCCCAGTAACGGCGGGTACTGGCAGCGCCTTGGGCGTTGACTGACATCGTTGTAGCGGGCGCGAGTTTGCGTACGCCTGCGAGTATCGTGCGCGGTGCGGGCACGACGGCGTGCAGGGTAAGTTGATGATGCAGGGCGACGGGGTCAATGCTGGTATCTACGCCGCCAGCGGCCAATAGTGCCTGCGGGGTAGACGCGAAGCGAAAATAATGTGCGTTGTGGCAGTAGTAAAGTGGTTTGATACCCAAGCGATCGCGCGCTAAAAAAAGTTCACGTTTTTTAGTGTCCCACAACGCGAAGGCAAACATGCCATGCAGGCGTTCCACGCAACGCTCGCCCCAGGCGGCATAGGCTTTAAGAATAACTTCGGTGTCGCCGTCGGAAAAAAAATGGTAACCACGTCCAGCGAGTTCCGAGCGCAATTCGCGGAAGTTGTAGATAGTCCCATTGAAGACCAAGGCAAGGCCAAGTGCCTGATCTACCATGGGTTGAGCGGAACGCTCTGATAAATCAATCACGGCCAGGCGGCGATGCCCGAAGGCCAGCGGCCCATCGCAGTAGTCGCCTTCGCCGTCTGGCCCGCGTCGTGCCAGCGCATCTTTCATGCGTGCAACGGCGCCAAGATCGGCCGATTGCCCGTCAAAACGCAATTCGCCGCTAATACCACACATGAATGCTTGTTCCTTACCGCCCAGGCTCTATTGCATTGGCAGGGAGGCTGCTTTAATCTCTAGAGTTTCGGCGCAGCTGACAACTACTAATAAGAGGATGGGAATATGAAAAGTCCACTCGATTCGATCCTGGGAACGATTATATCAGGCTTGGTGTTGACGGCTATATTGTTCGCGATTGCAAACGCAATCGTATAACGGATTATTACACCAATCATTTAACGAGAGGCTATATATTATGGAATGGTTACAGATTGGCGAACGTTGGGTACATTTCCTGGCAGGCATTACCTGGATAGGCCTGCTCTACTACTTTAATCTCGTACAGGTTTCAGCGATGGCCGCTGCCGCGAAAGACACTGGCGGCCCGGGTGGCGCTGCCATCACTAAATATGTATTGCCGCGCGCCTTATTGTGGTTTCGTTGGGCGGCTCTAGTCACCTGGCTTGCCGGTGCAGGATTGCTCAGCCAGAAATACGGCTTCATGCAGGCCTTTACCTTACAAGATGGGGCTGCTGTGATCGGTATCGGTGCCTGGCTAGGCACGATCATGCTGTTGCTGGTATGGGGCGTCATCTGGCCTAATCAGAAGAAAGTGCTGGGTTTAAAGCCTGCCACCGACGAAGAAAAAGGCAAGGCCCGCCGTACCGCTTTTCTCGCGTCGCGTACCAATCTTATGTTGTCGATACCGATGCTATTTTTCATGGCCGCTGCAGGCCACGGACAGGCGTTGTTTTCCTAAGCAATGAGACTGGTTGCGCCGTAAGCAGGCAGGTTCATTTTCAGGCCGTTAGGGTATAAAATCAGCATTTAGAAACGGGCAGCCCCCTGTGGAGCTGCCCTTTTTGCTTTTAAAGCGGTGAAATATGACAGATTCATTAATGGGTAACTACTCCCGTTTGCCGGTGACCTTCGAGCGCGGCGAAGGTGCTTGGCTATGGGATACCCAAGGTCGTAAATATCTCGATGCCTTTAGCGGTGTTGCCGTGTGCAGCCTGGGCCATGCTCACCCTGCCGTCACCCAAACACTTTGTGAGCAGGCGAGCCGCTTGTCGCACACCTCCAATCATTACGGCATCGCACACCAGCAGGCGCTGGGCACGGAGCTAACGCGCCTGTCTGGCATGGATAAGGCATTTTTCTGTAACTCCGGCGCCGAGGCCAACGAAGCCGCCATTAAAATTGCCCGTCTGTATGGGCACAATAAAGGCATCAGTGTGCCCACCATCGTCGTGGCGGAAAATAGTTTTCATGGTCGCACCCTGGCCACGCTCACCGCGACTGGCAACCGTCGTGTGCAGGCAGGCTTCGAACCTCTGGTACAGGGTTTTATACGCGTCGCCTACAACGATCTGGATGCCTTACGCCAGATCGCTAAAAACAGCCTCAACATTGTTGCGGTGATGATTGAACCGGTGCAAGGTGAAGGCGGTGTGAATGTGCCAGATGAAGATTATCTGCCGGGTGTGCGTGCACTTTGCGACGAGCAGGGTTGGTTGATGATACTCGACGAAGTGCAGACCGGTATTTGCCGCACCGGCGAATGGTTCGCCTTTCAGCATTTTAATCTTAAGCCCGACATCATGACGCTGGCCAAGGCGCTGGGTAATGGCGTGCCGATCGGCGCGTGCATTGCACAGGGTGCCGCGGCAGATGTCTTCAAGCCCGGTAATCACGGCACTACGCTAGGCGGTAATCCCCTTATGTGCAGTGTAGCGTTCACTGTTCTACATACGATGGAGAAGCAAAAACTCGCAGCGCGCGCCAAGGCTTTGGGCGAACGTATGCTGAAGGGTTTTCAAAATATCTTGGGTGGCAATTCTCAGGTCCGGCAGATTCGCGGCAAGGGTCTGATGATCGGTATCGAGCTTGACCGTCCCTGCGCGGAGCTCACGGCGCGGGCATTGAGCCAGGGCCTGCTCATCAATGTCACAGCCGAAAAAGTAGTACGCCTGCTGCCCCCGCTTATTATTACGGATGCAGAAGCTGATCAGATCGTACAGGGAGTGAGTGCCTTGATTCAGGATTTCGCCAAAGCGGCCTGACCTATGCCGGTGCGCCATTTCCTTACTTTAGCCGACCTGAGTCAGGCCGAGCTGCATGCGTTGATGAAGCGTGCCATCGAGCTCAAGGCCATGCAGCGTGCCGGCAAACGCCACGAGCCTTTGCAAAATAAAGTGCTCGCCATGCTGTTTGAAAAATCGTCCACACGCACCCGCATTTCGTTTGAAAGTGCGATGGTGCAATTCGGTGGCGCGGCTATTTTCTTATCGCCCCAGGACGCGCAGATTGGGCGTGGCGAGCCCGTGGCAGATACTGCGCGCGTACTCTCGCGCATGGTGGATGTGATTGTGATCCGCACCTTCGCGCATGAAAAGCTCGAACAGTTTGCCGCCTACTCGCAGGTGCCTGTTATCAATGCCCTCACTGACAAATATCACCCATGCCAGGTGTTAGCTGATGTGCAAACTTTCGTCGAGCAACGCGGCGATATTAAAGGTAAGACCGTTGCCTGGATCGGCGACGGCAATAATATGTGCAACTCTTACATTGAAGCAGCGCGGCTGTTTGAGTTTACGTTACGAATAGCGGCACCGGCTGGCTACGAACCGGATAGTGAATTAGTCAAAGCGGCTGCACAATATGTAACGCTTGCGCGTGAGCCGCGCGATGCAATACAGAATGCTGATTTAGTCGTTACCGACGTGTGGGCCAGCATGGGGCAGGAACAAGAGCAGGCAAAACGCGCGCGCGCGTTCACAGAGTACCAAGTCAATGCAAAGCTCATGGCGCTTGCCAAACCCGATGCTTTGTTCATGCATTGCCTCCCCGCACACCGTGGCGAAGAGGTATGTGCTGAGGTTATAGATGGGCCGCAGAGCGTGGTATGGGATGAGGCGGAAAATCGTCTCCACGCGCAAAAAGCACTACTCGAACTACTGTTTAGCAGCTAACTACTTGCGCTAAAACACAAATGGGTGTAATTGTTAGGTAACAGTAAGCCCCTAAAATTCAGTATAACAACGGGCATTGTGAGAGAGGCTTATTAAAAGCTCTTGCAGCGCCTGTAGAGTTCCCGCGCTAAGGCGCAGGCTCTATGGAGAGCACAACGTGGCGCAAACCAGCCAAATTTTTGCCAGCAATGCCCGCCTACTCAGAACCAGTGCCAGCAAATACGCGGTCTACGGTGTACTGGTCGCACTTTCCGCGATTCTTGCTGCCACCCTCCTGGTAAGTTATGTCCAATCCGGCCAGATTAGTTTGGACGGTATTATGCAGGCACAAAAGAGCAATGCTGCCTTGTGGTTGTTGGATGTCATGCCCTTTGCATTCGCTATCTGGGGGCAGTATGTCAGCTCCATCCTGGCCTATGAGGCCGGCGCGATGGTCATTGACCAGACTAACGAACTCAGAGCACAAGCCACGGCCCTGGAACATCAGGCAACGCACGGCACCACACACGATGTACTCACCGATCTTCCCAACCGTGCCTTGCTGCATGACCGTGTTGAGCAAGCGTTGAATGCAGCGCAGAGTGAAAAGAATCAGCTTGCTTTGCTGCTGCTCGATTTAAATCAATTCAAAGAAATTAATAACACGCTCGGCCACTACAACGGTGATCTGTTGCTTAAGCAAGTGGCCATGCGTTTGCGCGGCGTTATTCGTGAGCCGGATTCAGTCGCCCGCACCGGCGGTAATGAGTTTGCCATCTTGTTGCCTAAGATCAGCACGATTGACGATGCAGTATTGGTTGCGCGCAAGATACACAAGGCGCTGGAGAGCTCCTTCTCACTGGAGAAGGGCTTGAGTTTAGGTGTGCAGGTAGGCATCGGTGTCGCAATGTTTCCTGAGCACGGTACCGATGCAGACACTTTGTTGCAGCGCGCACATGTAGCGATGCATGTCGCCAAACAGGACAAGAGCAGTCTGGTTATTTACGATACTAAACTCGATCAGTTCAGCCCGCAGCGGCTTACCTTGATGGGTGAGCTACGCTATGCCATTGAGCATGATGAGCTGTTGCTGCATTATCAGCCCAAGTTTGATATCAAAACTCGTTCGGTTACAGGAGTCGAAGCACTGGTACGCTGGCAACATCAGCGCCACAATCTAATGTATCCCAATGATTTCATCCCGCTTGCAGAGCGCACCGGCCTGATAAAACCCCTCACGCAATGGGTACTTAACCACGCGTTGCAACAGCTGCACACCTGGCACAAGAAAGGCTGCAAGATTAACATTGCAGTCAACCTGCCAGCCCAAGATCTGCTAAACCTTGAGCTCCCTGACATCATCGCAGGAGTGCTGGCCGCACACGAAGCAGATGCCGGGCAGTTAGTGCTGGAAATTACCGAGAGTGCCATTATGGAAGACCATACGCGCGCGTTGCAAATACTCACGCGTTTGGCCGAGATGGGTGTTCGACTTTCCATTGATGATTTTGGCACCGGTTATTCTTCGCTCTCTTATCTGAGCAAGTTGCCGGTAAGCGAGATCAAGATTGACCAGTCCTTTGTCAGAACGATGGGGGAGAATAAACAAGACGCGATGATTGTGCGTGCCACCATTGACCTAGCCCATAATCTGGGCCTGAAGGTTATCGCCGAAGGCGTGGAAAATCAGGAAACCTTTGCGCAACTGGAGGCCTTGGGATGTGACGCCATTCAAGGCTATTACATTACCCGTGGACTTGCAGCTGCCGAGTTTGATAGCTGGATGAGTACATCAAGCTGGAGTGGCAGGAAGGCGTAAGCATCACGGTACCAGCTCGAATGCTTTTTCAAAAAGATCGGGATCATCAAAGTGACGTCGGCCCACGAAAGCGGTGGCGTGATGTCCCCGTTCACGCATCGCACCCGGGTGGGGAATCCCCATCGGCCAGAAAAAATACCTTTCCAGACGATCACTGCCCGGCACGATGCCATCGCTCCTGAACAAGCTGCGCCGCTCGTTATTCTGCACCGGCAGCGAACGCAAACTATCGTAATTAGCCCACTGATATTGTTTAATTTCCCCGCTGGTCGTAGGCTCTGCTAATACACGTTTCAGATAATGGCTCTGATGAGCAATTCTCAGGGTAGGGCCGGTGCTCAGCGTTGGCATCTCCTCAGGTACAAAAGCTTGCTCCTCGTTGGTGTTCGGCTGAGGTTTAAGTTGCGCGCGCCGGGTAGGAAAAAATAAATGATAACAGCCACAATTATGAATGCTGTCATACACCCAAGCCTGCCCATCCGATGTCAGGGTTACCCGCCAGGTAACGCCGTCAACGTGGCCACCCAAAAAATCTAACGCCCCCGTTTTCGGCCGAGCAGGAAACCAGAAAGTGTAATTAATCTGTAATAAATTCTGCCCTGCAACTCGGGTGTGGGAGAGATATGGATACACGATGGGCTGGCGGATATCAATAAGCGGATAAGCCTCCTCGCCCCAGACCGGCGCACCGATGCGATCATCGTCTGTTGCAACGTCTATCTCCAGCGTCGGTGCAAACGCCGCGAATAATGTTGCCTGATCGGCATCATTCGGTTGGGGAATCTGTAAAGGGTTTTGCGCAGAGCGCTTAAGTATTTCAGCGATATCACCGTGATTGAGAGGATTTACTGCCGGAGGCGGTACAAACTGCACCAGTTGGCCTTGTACTGGCAGCGCCGCAATATCTTTTGCAAATACCTCAAGTGTCTGGTTATGCCAGTTACGAATTCCGGCAGCGAAGGCCAGCGCAGTGAATGGATAAATCCCTACCACGCGCTGCCAGCTTTTATACTCTGCGGGCACCTTGGCCGCACTGCGCAACCTGTCCCGTTGCGTAGATTCAGTGAGGTCGGCTTCGCGCAGCACATCGCCACAGTGTTGGACGGTGCTATTAAGATCGCCAACCGGGGTAACTACCGAAGCAGAAGTTCGCAGGTTCTGGCGTTCCGCTTCAGGAAGATTGCTGACCTCGATCTTGCGCGCTGTTCGGTCTAGGGTCTGAAGCTCGACCACCCAGGCCTGAAAAGCCGTTTCCGATAATATCTCATCGCGAAAGCTCGCCAGAAAACGGTTTACCCGCAGATAAGGAAATCCCTTAATAACCGCTGCTTCGCTATCGCGCGCACCGGCGTTCTGCACAGACTGGTCAAGGGCATCAAAAAGTCGCGTGCAGGCTGTGTAGGCAGCGGTAGGGGTAGGCCGTGTTTCGTGCGATAAGCCCGCGCACCCGCCCGTCACCAACACTGTGACTAGCAAGGTTATATGAGCATAAATCTTGGTCATACTGTGCAGGGATTGTAGCAAAAACGTAAGAAGAGTAGGGTATGCTAATTGAGAGGAGAGTTCATGTCCGATTCAGCCAACGAAATTAGCGCAACCCCCGGTTCGCCTTCGGTACGCTGGATGTACCGCCATACCCTGCCGGTCCGCCTCAGCCACTGGTTGAATGTAGTGTGTCTGTTTATACTCCTTATGAGTGGCTTGCAAATTTTTAACGCTCATCCTTCACTCAGTTGGGGTGACCGTTCCGATCCCGATCGGCCATTCCTTCTTGCGATAGGGGGCATGATGACGGAGAGCGGTGAGAAGATAGGCATCACTGAAATTTTTGGTTATCAGTTTAATACCACCGGCGTGCTCGGTGCTTCGACAGATTCCGTAGGCAATCTCCGCCAGCGTGCCTTTCCCTCTTGGGCGACTATTCCCGGTGACCAATGGCTCTCGATGGGCCGCAAGTGGCATTTATTTTTTGCCTGGTTGTTCGTTATCAACGGCATGCTGTATGCGCTATACGCGTTGCTTAGCCGCCATCTTTCCAAAGACCTTATCCCCTGGTGGAAAGACTTGCGCGGTATCGGACGCTCGTTAAAAGATCATTTATTATTCCGCCATCCCAAGGGCGAAGAGGCTGCGCACTACAATGTATTGCAGAAACTGACGTACGTGCTAGTCATGTTCGGCTTGGGGCCGCTCGCGGTGTTGACTGGTTTTACCATGTCCCCGTGGCTCGACTCTGTGTTTCC
>JAYTIZ010000108.1:0-3790 GCA_043731445.1 Gammaproteobacteria bacterium
CGGCAATTGATGAGGAAGATTTCCCAGGGTTTACCTGCCAGTGCGGTGCGCCTAACTGCCGCAAGATCGTAAGGTCGTTTCGCCATCTGGAACTCACCGATCAGTTACGGCTTGTGCCCTGTCTGCTTGCTTATCTTAAAACTAAATACTCCATTGCTTCAGAGCATCAAATAATCGGCGCTACTTAACGGCCACCACAAAATCTCGCCCTTCCCAGCGCTGGGTTTCCAACCAGTAAAAAGTAAAAAGAATAGCCGTGTTCTGTCCGACCTGTGGCGGAATATCTACATAGAAAATGCCTGTAACAGTGCCCGTTGACTCGGTGTCGTTTGCCGTAACCCAACCATCGGCTGTCCAGTGCAAACGAAAGGCAGCGGCTGCCTGAATGCGCAAAGTATGCCCGACATGTAATACGCCTACACGACGGTTAAATTTCCATATTTCGAGATCCTTGCGGCCTTTGCCTTGCAGATAGCGATTTTCTACAGCGGGAATGCGGTCAAACACGACACCATCTTTCACCGAACGCAACAGCTTGATGTATTCGGCATGCGCCCACATTAGCGGCATGGCGGCACCGGTGGGACGACCCAGATACATGCGGCTCTCGGGAATATCCGCCTCATCCCAACTCTGTTCGGGCAGCATGCCACCCGCCGAGGCAAACCCCTCCAGCGCCTTGATATAGGACATCACATCTCTTCCGGCTGCTAGCTCGTAGTGTGCCCGCTCTCCAGTTAGCAAAGGCCATATCCGACCTTTGCCCCAGCCGCTATACGGTTCACCCTGCGGGCCTTGTCCATAGCCATCATGATTATAGCGCCGCCAACCGGAGCCAGCCGGGGTATCCACTTTGAGTATTGCGTCCACGACCTTGAGCGAGTCTTCCATCAGCGGATCGCCAGCCTTACGAATCCCGTAGCGCACCAGTTCTAAAAATCCTGCGTCCACGATATCCTTCGCTGGAAATTCAAATGGCGCATCGGGCGCTTGATTGCGCATGGCAAGCTGACCGCGATTAGGGTCTTCACAAGGCTGCGTGTCGCCAGTATCTTCCGGCTGGATGCGAATATAGTGACGCGAAATTCCCGGCACCAGGCTACCTTGCGTGGTCACCGTCCAGGCCTCGATGTGCGCTTCCAGAAAGTCAGCATAGTCTTCAAAGAAAAGTGCAGTCTCAAGCTCATCGCGCTGACGCGCAAATTCTGCCGCACAGATCAATGCGCTAATGTGCGCCGCCAGCGTGGAAGGTGAGTAACCGCTATTTTCTTCCCAACGTTCCTGCGGTGTTATCGGTCCGTGCAGTATGAGATAGTGCGCAGCGCGTAATACCATCGAGTAAGGATCGAAATCTTTTAGCGCATTTAACTGGTGCAGCCGCCACGCCAGAATCACCGGAAAAGCCACCTCATCCAACTGAATGCCCTGCCAATAAGGCTCTCCATCTATCCAGAAGTTTTGATAGAACCCCCCGTCCGGAAGTTGCGAAGCACTAAGATAAATAAGTGCGCGCAAGGCAGTCGCAACATCGCCTGCCGCAATCAATCCCATCACGCTGTTACATAGATCGCGTGTCCAGACCAGATGATACCCACCCAGGCCATCTTCATCGCCGTGGCTCTCGCCCCACGGTATACTCATCGAAGCGATCAAAGCCCCGGGATACGTTTTATCCTCATGCGCCAGCAGCAGGCTGTGGCTGACGCAGTAAAGACGACCGTTATCACCTGAATAGGAATGGAGTGGCACAAAGTCGCGACAGGCACGGCGCCACTGCTCTGTGAAGTGCTGACGATGTTGCGCAAAAGGTGTTCCCAGCGACTGCATCAGTGCGGTTACCGCCCCGTGTAACCCAACTCCAAAACCAAGGCCCAGCGTAAATGTTAGGGTGCTCGACAGATCGAGCTCACCGAGCAGCGCGACATTTCCATTACTTGCGCTATCAAACTCCCAGTTCATTTTGAAATTATCTACAAGATCAGCCCAACCATCACTGCTGCCGACGAACCCACAAGAGCTACGCCGAAAAGGAACCGTAGCGCCTAAGGCCAAAGCGCGGTTGTTTTTAAACGCCACTAGTAACGTCTTGTCTGCAACGTGTAATTTGGCGGCTGTGTTGCCCGACCCACGGCGATCGAGATGCGGTGCCAGCAATACATAAACATGAAGTTTTTTTAAAAATTCCGGCTCACCTTCGATGCGGGTATGGATCAGTACGCAGGGAAGGTAAGGGTCCGTAATAATTTCTTTCAGGATGCGATAACGTCCGTGCGGATCGCTTTTGGTAATCCGGTAGCTGAGTGCTTCATAGTGATCGAGATAATCCAGCTCGGTAATTAAATCACGCTTTTCTTCATGGAAAAAACTTTCTCCATCGGTGATGAGATACTCCATATCCCGAATCTGTGGCGCATCCACCGTGGGGAAATAGACCTCATTAAGGATGCCATGGGAGAGCGTAAACCAGACCCGGCTGGCGGTATTGTAGGCAGTGCCAATCCCCTCCTTTTCGCTACGCGTCCAGCGGGCGGGTAAGCCGGGGCACCCAAAAGCTTCCTTCCCTGGCGTTAACGGCAGCTTCATTGGCTATTCACACTCAACTTTCCTGTCATTCCAATCTGATTTCCTGAGATAATATCCCATCAGCTGCATGAGATGTATCACGCTTATGGATAATCCTTCCGAACGCCCCCCCCTTACCCCGCCCAACGGCAAGGATAAATTATTGCTGCACTCCTGCTGCGCGCCGTGTGCTGCTGATATCATGAGCGAGATGGCCCGCTCTGGCATTGACTACACTATTCTTTTCTATAACCCCAACATCCACCCGCAAAAAGAATACCTGTTACGCAAATCCGAAAATATGCGCTACGCCGAAAAGCTCGGTGTACCGTTTGTGGATCTTGATTACGACACCGATAATTGGTTTGCGCGTACCAAGGGGCTGGAATATTCCCCGGAACGTGGTGAGCGCTGCACCGCCTGCTTCGATATGCGCTTCGAACGAAGTGCACTGTACGCCGTGGAAAATGGTTTCAAACTATTCACCAGTTCGCTCGGCATCTCGCGCTGGAAAGACATGGATCAGATCAATGGTTGCGGGGAACGCGCAGCAGCGCGTTACGAAGGGCTAAGCTACTGGACCTTCAACTGGCGCAAAGGCGGCGGCAGTCAGCGTACTGTTGAAATCTCCAAAGCAGAGCAGTTTTACCAGCAGGAATATTGCGGTTGTATCTATTCATTACGCGACACTAACCTGCATCGCAAAGCTACGGGACGAGAAAAAATAAAGTTCAGTGTCAAATTTTATGGTAAACCCTGATATTGGTTATATTCACACCGCTCCATGGAAACGCGGGGATCAGTCAGGGTTTAGAAAAGTTGCAGCTCCAGGACAAGTTTACCGTCACGTACTGTCGCTGATTTTAGATAGCTCTTGGCCAGAGATTGATTTGGGTCTTCCTCGTTTAGCTTGTAGATCGGTATTGTAGATAGGGCCTGTTTTGCGACAGAAGCCACCAGCGCTTGTATGTCACGTTGATATTGCGGAGGCACGCCCGCTACGATCAGGCGGTGTACCTCCGGATTCAAGAGAAAGAACTCTCCCGTTTCAGGTGCGTAACGCAGTTGGCCATCGACCAATCCGCGTGCATTGCCTGCAATATTACCAAAGGTCGTAGCAGAAACGGTGAGATCTATCCCAATACGGTCTGAGTTGTCTTTCAGTACTAACGTTGGATCAGACAGAATAACCGTCATGTACGGTGTTATTTGTTGCACAGGAAACTGG
>JAYTIZ010000109.1:0-3116 GCA_043731445.1 Gammaproteobacteria bacterium
CGGAGCAGTCTATCTGGACGGCGGATTAGAGGGCTGCCAAAAAGTTATAAAATCTCTCTATCAGTTTCGTCTCGAGGCCACGTCCCCCGCTACGCAACTCAAAGATCCTAAAACACGTCTGCAAGAATATCTCCAGTCACGCAAGCTGGCACCACCGCTCTATACTGTTGTAGAGGTCAAGGGAGAGCCACATGCGCAAACTTTTTTGATCAAGTGTAATGTCGCGGATAAATATAGCACGCAAGGGCAGGGTAACAGTCGCCGCCGTGCTGAACAGGATGCTGCCCACAAGGTGCTGGAATTGATTGAGAGTGCCCGCAAAAATGGTTGAAGCTTTGGAACGTTGCGGCTACGTCGCCATTGTAGGCCGTCCCAACGTCGGCAAATCCACGCTGCTTAATCGCATTCTCGGTCAGAAGATCAGTATTACTTCGCGCCGACCGCAGACCACGCGCCATCGTATTCTTGGCATTAAAACAGAACAGAGCACGCAGACGATTTATGTGGATACGCCAGGATTGCACAGCAAAACTGAGCACGCCATGAATCGTTATATGAACCGCGCGGCCAGCAGTACGATGTATGAAGTGGATATTGTGTTATTTGTGGTTGAGGGTTTGCAGTGGACGGCGCAGGATCAATATGTGCTGGAAAAACTCAAGAATTATTCTGAACAGGAATCGGTAAATATTCCTGTTATTTTGGTTATTAACAAGGTCGATAAAGTATTAGATAAAACCACTCTTCTTCCTCACTTGCAGACTTTGTCCAATAAAATGGAATTTAAGCACATCATTCCTATTTGTGCCGCGACCGGGGAAAATGTTGCAGTGTTAGAGGAGAGGGTGCGCGAGCTATTACCGGATGCGGCGCCGCTCTATCCGGAAGATCAGGTCACTGATCGCAGTGAACGTTTTTTGGCCGCCGAACTCATTCGTGAAAAGCTCATGAGTACTCTGGGTCAGGAGCTGCCCTATGCTGTGACGGTCGAAATAGAACGCTTTTCTGCAGAAGAGAAACTATTGCATATTGAGGCGGTGATCTGGGTGGAACGCGAAGGCCAGAAACCTATTGTGATCGGAAAAAATGGCGCGCGTTTGAAAGAAATTGGCCGGCAGGCTAGGGTGGAGATGGAGTCGCTGTTTGAGAAGAAGGTGTTGCTCAAGCTGTGGGTTAAGATTAAGGAAGGTTGGTCGGGTGACCCGAAAATACTGGCCAGCCTCGGCTATGAATAAATATTCCATAGCCGAGTATATTTACCTATGAGTGTCGCGCACGTGACATTGCAGGCGGCCTATATTCTGCATCACAGACCCTACCGTGATACCAGTGCGCTGCTGGAAGTTTTTACGCGCGAACACGGACGGGTAGGGCTTGTTGCAAGAGGGTCGCGTGGCGCGAAATCACGCACGCAGGGTTTGCTCCAGCCGTTTCGGCCATTGCTTTTATCGTGGGTAGGTAGAGGCGAGCTGATGACGCTCACCGGCTGCGAGAGTGCAGGTGCAGCGCAGCGTTTGTCTGGTCAGATTACGATGAGCGGTTTTTATATCAACGAATTGCTGTTGCGTTTGCTGCACCGCCACGATGCGCACCCTGCGCTATTTGAAATGTATGCGCACACTTTGACATTGCTCGAAAATCCGGCACACGAGCAGCGCGTCTTGCGCATCTTTGAGAAGCGTCTGCTGCAAGAGCTTGGTTATGCGCTGGTATTAAATTGTCAGGTGGATACCGGTGAAGCACTTAAGCCCGACACGAAGTACAGCTACCAGTTGGAAAAAGGGCCGGTGAATTATAGCGCATTGCGCCCCAGAGATATTGCTATCCACGGCCATAGTCTGCTGGCGCTAGCCGATGAGGAGCTGCATGATCCCGTGAGTCTACGCGAAACGAGGCGCTTGATGCGCGCGAGCCTGGCTTTGTACCTGGGAGATAAGCCGCTGCATAGTCGCAAGCTGGCCAACGATTTTTACAGGGTTAATACAGCGAACAGGATCAACACGGCCGCTGGCTTAATCAATGGCTAATATATTGTTGGGCGTCAACATTGACCATGTGGCGACCTTGCGCCAGGCCCGCGGCACAGACTATCCCGATCCGGTGGAAGCCGCGATGGAGGTAGAGCAGGCCGGTGCGGATGCCATCACGCTACACTTGCGCGAGGACCGGCGGCATATACAGGAGCATGATGTAGAGCGCTTGAAAAAAAAGTTGCGCATGCGCATGAATCTGGAAATGGCCGTAACCGATGCGATGCTGGTATTCGCCGAGCGCGTCAAACCGGAAGAGTGTTGTCTGGTGCCGGAACGCCGTGAGGAATTAACGACCGAAGGCGGGCTGGACGTTGCTGGGCAGTTGGAACGCATCCGCCTGGCGTGTGCGCGGCTCCAACAGGCAGGCGTGCGTACTTCGCTATTCATCGACGCTGATCCTGCTCAAGTAGAAGCGGCTGCGCGCAGCGGTGCGCCGGTAATCGAGATACACACCGGACACTATGCTGATGCCACTGATGAAAAAACCCGCAGACTGGAATTGCAGCGCATCCTCCAGGCAGTCCAACAAGCGAAACAAGCCGGTTTGCAGGTCAACGCTGGTCATGGGTTAAACTATGAAAACGTCGGCCCGATTGCCGCCATCCCTGAGGTTAGTGATTTGAATATCGGCCATGCCATTATCGCCCGTGCCGTGTTCACCGGCTTGGGCCCGGCAGTGCGCGAGATGAAGAGGCTCATGCAGGAAGCGCGTGGACAGAGTGGGCAGCTATCATGACTATCCCTACTATCGAAAACTTTGTGGGCAATACGCCACTGGTGCGCCTGCAACGACTGCCCGGCGCGACGACCAATACCTTGCTGCTCAAGCTGGAAGGGAATAACCCAGCGGGTTCCGTGAAAGACCGGCCTGCTATGAGCATGATCAAACATGCCGAGGCGCGCGGGGAAATCAAGCCGGGTGACATACTGATCGAAGCCACCAGCGGCAACACGGGCATCGCACTTGCTATGGCGGCGGCAATTAAAGGCTATCGCATGATCCTCATCATGCCGGAGCATATGAGCATGGAACGGCGCAGCATGATGAAGGCCTTCGGTGCTGAGATTATTTCGGTGTCCAAG